>DOWN01000218.1 GCA_003519545.1 Bacteroidota bacterium | reverse complement strand
GTTTTATTACTTTTATCTTTCACAATACTAAACGGTTGTGGCGGAAAAAAAGATAAACCTTTAAAAACAAATACGGGAACAGAACCTATTTCAATAAAACAATTTGATACTCCTCCGGGAGCAGATCCAAGTGTTTCTGCTGAAATGGGCGGAAACGGTTTTACCGGAGAAGGTTGGGAAACTGATTCTACATATAATTATTTAGGTGATCCGAATGCAATTAAAGGCGGATCAATTTCATGGTCAATTCCAGACTTCCCTGCTTCTTTAAGACAATACGGGAAAGATGAAAATTCTTATTATACAAGAATGATGCAAAGTATGGTTTATGAATCACTTTTAGGAAGTGATCCTGTGAATGAAAACCCTACACCGAAATTAGCAACTCACTGGCAAAAATCAGAGAACAATACTGTTTACAGATATAGAATAAATCCTGATGCAAGATGGGCAGATGGTAAACCTGTTACATCTGAAGATGTAATTGCAACATGGAAACTTGCTACAGACCCGGGATTACTTTCAGGTACAGGTGAAGTATATAAAACTTATCTTGAAGATCCTGTTGCTGAAAGTAAATATATCGTAAGATATAAATCAAAAAAAGAAGGTTGGTTACCATTCTCAATCGCTTCAGGTATCAGAATTTTACCTGCTCACGTGATTGGAAATATCACAGCGAAAGAATATCTTGATAAATTTAACTATGATGTTGTACCTGGAAGCGGACCTTATTATGTAAGAAAAGAAGATGTTGATAAAGGAAGATCAATTACTTTAAGAAGAAGAAGTGATTACTGGGGTGAGAATCAAAGATGGGCAATCGGTATGAATAATTTTGATGTTGTAAAAACCGAAGTTATTCAGGATGAAACACTTCAGTTTGAAAAATTCAAAAAAGGTGAAACAGACGTTTACTCATATAACAGAGCACAATGGTGGGCTGAAAAATCTGACTTTGAAGAAGTTAAAAGAGGTTTGGTAATGAAAAAAAGGATTTTCAACCAAAACCCTGCAGGACTATCGGGATTGGCATTCAATTTGAGGAAACCACCTTTTGATGATATCAAAGTAAGAAAAGCATTTCAGATGTTATATGATATAGATAAGTATAATGAAAAATTATTTTACAATGCTTATAAACCTACCAAGTCACTTTTCTCTGCAACAGTTTATGAAAACCCGAACAATCCGAGAGTTAAATTTAATTTAGACAGTGCAATATTATTACTTGAAGAAGCAGGATGGAATCAGAAAAATTCTGAAGGTTACAGAATGAAAAATGGTCAGGTTTTTGAGTTTGAAATGACATATACACAGCCATCACAGGAAAGATATTTCACGATATTTCAGGAAGATTTGAAAAAAGCCGGAATAAAAATAAACTTAAAACAAGTTGACGGAACAACACAGTTTAAAATCGGTAATCAAAGAAACTTCTCAATTATTCCTGTAAACTGGGGCGGACAAACTCCACCTTCACATGAATTTAACGTTACATCAAGAACAGCAGATGATACAAACAGCACTAACTGGCCCGGATTTAAAAGCACTGATGTAGATGTTCTGGTAGAAAGATATAATATTACTGAATCAGTTAAAGAAAGAGTTGCAATTACAAAACAAATTGACTCTATTATTTACAATATGCAACCTTATGTATTCGGTTGGTATGCAGACTATTCAAGATTATCATGGCATAATAAATTCGGTATGCCTGAATTTTATATGTCAAGATTTGATGACTTTTACAGCGGAACTGAACCAAATATATTTAACTTATGGTGGGTTGACCCTGATAAGTTAAATGCATATAACGAAGCATTAAAAGATAAATCAAAAAATTTACCTACAGAAACAGTAGTAGATAATACATACTGGTTGGATATACTTAAAAAAGAAAATAACGGAGAAGTAGTTAAAATTCAAAAAACCAAATAACTATGACTTCGTATTTCATAAGAAGATTTTTACTTATAATTCCGACATTCTTAGGAATTACTTTAGTTACATTTCTTATACTTCAGTTTGTACCGGGGGGACCTCTCGAGACTGCTCTTATGCAAATGAGAACGGGAGGTCAACAAGGTGCTGAAGTAGGTTCTTCAGGGACAACTCAAGGTATCCCTCAGGAAGCAATTGAAGAACTAAAAAGATTTTATGGATTTGATAAACCGATTTATGAAAGATATTTAATCTGGATTGGAAATCTTGTCCAACTTGATCTCGGCACTTCTTATAAATATAATGAACCGGTTTGGGATGTAATAACGGAACGGTTCCCTGTTTCAATTTATTTTGGATTGGTAGGGTTTATACTCACCTATATTGTTTGCGTGCCGCTTGGGGTTTATAAAGCGGTAAAAAACGGCTCAGCATTTGATTTCACTTCATCCGCATTAGTTTTTATAGGCTATTCAATTCCCGGATTTGCTTTCGGTGCTATGATGCTTGTATTGTTCGGGGGAGGAAGTTTCTGGGATGTATTCCCGCTTGGCGGATTTAGATCTGAAGACTGGGAGAGTTTATCCTTCTGGGGAAAAATATGGGATCAGGTTCATCATACATTCCTTCCTGTTTTATCTTATATGATAGGTAGTTTTGCTACTTTGACAATTCTAACGAAAAATTCCGTTATTGAAAATTTAAGTCAGGATTATATAAGAACTGCATATTCAAAAGGGCTTTCAGAAAAGAAAGTAATTTTCGGACATGCATTGAGAAATTCATTAATTCCGATTTCAACAGGATTAGGACATGCAATTTCTCTTGTGCTTGCAGGAAGTTTTCTTATCGAAAAAGTTTTTAATATAAACGGGATGGGTTTATTAGGTTATCAGTCTATACTCGACAGGGATTATCCGGTTGTTATGGGTATTTTGGTTATATCAACTTTATTATTATTAATAGGAAATATTTTATCTGATATATTGTATGCTATTGTAGATCCGAGAATCAGATTTAAATAAATTATAAAAAAGAGTATTAATGCCTGAAAATAAAATTAACAATACAGAAGAAGAGAAAAAAAAAGTTTCGGTTTCAATTTTTCAGAAAAGATGGAAGAAGTTTAAAACTCTCAAACGGGGATATATATCTTTTGTTGTAATAGTTACTGCTTTTTTAATTTCTTTTATACTTCCTCTATTCGTAGGTAAAAGTGCTTTACTTGTTCACTACAACGGAGAATATTATTTTCCGTTATTTAAAACTTATCAGGCAACTGATTTAGGTCAAAAAAGAGATGCTTACGGTGAAGCGAATTACCGTTTTTTAAAACAACAATATTCAGAAGAAGATCAGGGTAACTGGGTTTTAATGCCGTTTTATCCTTATGGACCGAATGAAAATCTTTTGAATGAACTTGAAGGAAACCCTCCTCATCCGCCATCAGGAGAACACTGGGCAGGAACAGATGACAGAGGAAGAGATGTGTTTGCAAGATTATTATATGGATTTAACATCGGTCTTTCTTTTGCTCTTGTCGTGACTTTCTTTTCGTATATTATTGGAATTGCTATCGGTGCAATTCTTGGATTTTACGGAGGTAAGGTAGATATTCTCGGTCAAAGGTTTATTGAAATCTGGGGAACACTTCCATTTCTTTATGTTATCATTATCATCAGTTCAATTATTAATCCAAATTTCTTTTTACTCGTTTTGATTTTGACATTGTTTAACTGGATTGGTATGACATATTATATGCGGGGTGAATTTTACAGAGAGAAAGCAAGAGATTACGTAGCGGCAGCGGTATCAATGGGAGCAAAAAACAAAACAGTCATATTCAAACATATATTACCTAATTCATTAACACCTGTAATTTCATATGCACCATTTGCTATAGTGGCGAATATTTTTTCATTAGTATCTCTTGATTTCCTTGGATTCGGTTTGCCACCTCCAACACCAAGCTGGGGACAGTTGATGCAACAGGGATTAACAAATATTGATTACTGGTGGTTAATTTTGACACCATTACTTGCTATGTTTTTGACTCTATTGATGATTACATTTATCGGAGAAGCAATAAGAGAAGCATTTGATCCGAAAGTTTATTCAAGATTAAGATAATACTATGGAAAAAAAGAAACTTGTAGAAATAAAAAATTTAAAAACATATTTTTTCGTTGAGGCAACAGATAAACAACTTGACGATAAAACGGAAGATTTAAATAATTTCGGATTTAAAGATAAATATATTATTGGTAAAGTTGCTGCAAAAGCAGTCGATAATGTTTCGTTTGATATTTTAGAAGGAGAAGTATTAGGAATTGTGGGAGAGTCAGGTTCAGGAAAATCTGTAACTGCTTATTCAATCACAAGACTTATTCCTGATCCTCCGGGAAAAATTGTTGCAGGTGAAATTATTTTTAAAGGTACTGATTTGTTAAAACTTTCTTACGAGCAAATGCAGGAATACAGAGGCAAAGAAATATCAATGATATTTCAGGAACCGATGACATCTTTAAATCCCGTAATGAAAATTAAAGATCAGTTAACCGAAGTTATTCTCAGACACGAGAAAATAAGTAATGATGAAGCGGTTAAAAAAGCAATTTCAATGCTTGATGCCGTAGGAATTCCTGCACCTGAAAAAAGAATAGAAGATTATCCTCATCAGTTCAGCGGTGGAATGAGGCAAAGGGTTATGATTGCAATGGCACTTGCCTGCAATCCTGCTTTATTAATTGCGGATGAGCCGACTACAGCACTTGATGTTACCATACAGGCACAGATTCTTGAACTGATGGTAAAGTTAAAGGAGAAAAGACAGGAAGCCGCTATATTGCTTATAACTCACAATCTTGGTGTGGTTGCTGAAATTTGTGACAGGGTTATTGTAATGTATGGAGGAAAAATTCAAGAACTTGCAGATGTTTATACATTATTTGAAGATCCTAAACATCCATATACACAAGGGTTATTAGATTCCCTTCCCGATCCGTATGCGGAAAGGAAAGAAGAATTGAAAGCGATTCCCGGAAATGTACCGAATATACTTGAATTACCAAAAGGTTGTAAATTTTGTACAAGGTGTGTAAAAGTTATGGATATTTGCTGGGACAATGAACCTGAATTGAAAGAATTATCACCGGGACATAAGGTCAGATGTCATTTATATTAATAAAGTTAAGAGAATTTAAATGAATCCTGAAAACATATTAGAAGTAAAGAATTTAAAAGTCAGATTTCCCATACACGGAGGAATATTCCTCAAAAAAGTTGCTGAAGTAAAAGCGGTAGATGGTGTAACTTTGAATCTTACACGAGGAGAAACGCTCGGGTTGGTAGGAGAATCAGGTTGCGGAAAATCAACTGTAGGTAAAGCAATTATAAATATATTAAAATTTAATTCACCTGATGCAATAATTGAAGGAGAAGTCTTATTAAAGACTGATGAAGGGATAATTGATTTGGTAAAACTTACCCCGACAGAAATGAGAAAACACAGGGGTAATATTCAGATGATTTTTCAAGATCCTTATTCATCATTGAATTCAAGATTATCAGTAGGACAGATTATAGAAGAGCCGATGTTATATCATACTTCAATGAATAAGAAGGAAAGATTGGAAAAAGTTTCCTGGTTGCTTGAAAAGGTAGGTTTAAATCCTGATCAGTCAAAAAGATATCCTCATGAATTTTCGGGAGGACAAAGACAAAGAATCGGGATAGCAAGAGCATTGGCAACTAATCCGAGAATAATTATTGCTGATGAACCGGTATCTGCTCTTGATGTATCTATTCAGGCACAGGTTATAAATTTATTACAGTCACTTCAAAAAGATTTTGATTTAAGTTTAATATTTATCGCACATGATTTATCAGTTGTAGAATATATCAGTTCCAAGATTGCAGTTATGTATTTAGGTAACATTGTTGAACTTGGCAGAAGTGCTGATATATATCACAAACCGATACATCCATACAGCAAAGCATTATTATCAGCAGTTCCATTGCCTGATCCAAAAAGAAAAGGAAAGGAAAGAGTTATCTTGAAAGGTGACGTTCCGACTCCATTGAATAAACCAACCGGTTGTGGATTCAGAACAAGATGTCCTATTGCAAGAGATGAATGTGCTTTAAACGTTCCGCCTCTTGAATTAAAACGGGATGATCATTTTGCTGCTTGTCCATATTCTGAATAAAACAGAGATATTTGATTTATGAAATATATGAAAACATTATCGGAAATTTTAAACAGAATATCCGCAGAAGGATATTTTGAAGAAGTGAAAATCTCCGGTGACGATATATTTATAAAAGATAAAAAATATACATCCGATGAAATTGAAATAGTAAAGGTTTACAGATTTGAAGGAGAATCAAATCCTGATGATATGAGTGCTTTATATTTAATGGATTCAAAAGACGGAAACAAAGGCATACTAATTGATGCTTATGGAACATACAGTAATCCCTGCTTTGACAGGATATTGAAAAAAATTAAACTTGATAATATAAATTGAATGACAAAGATGAAAATATATTCCGAAAAAAAGCGGAAAAAATTTCAGCATTCAGAAATGTTTTAATTGAACTTGTTAAGATTGATAAATCTGACTACAGTCATGCAATTAAAAAAATATTGCAAATGGCTTCTGATTCGCTTGAAGTTGAAAGAGTCAGTTACTGGAGCACGGGAAACAACGGAAAAATTGTTTGTGAGTATCTCTATGATCAAAGACTTGGAGATTTCAATGAAACTTATAAAGGATTTGTTTTAAAAGAAACTGAGTTTCCAAAATATTTTAAAGCGATTAAAAAGAATATCCCGATTATTGCGGACAACGCCAGAGAAGATGAAAACACAAATGAATTTACTGAAAATTATTTAATTCCTAATAATATAACTTCAATGCTTGATATACCTGTTTGGTATAAAGGCAATGCTGTCGGGGTATTGTGTCATGAACATACAGGCGAAGCAAGAAACTGGCTGATAGAAGAAATTGATTATGCAAATTCGATTGCAATTATGATTTCACTTGCCAAAGAAGAATCAGAGCGAAATAAATTTGAAGAAGAGTTATATAAAAGCAGAGAAAAATTCCGTTTGATTGCAGATAACCTTCCTGTTCCCGTAATTATAAGTAAAATTACGGATGGGAATATAATGTATGGCAATGATGCGTTTCTTGAACTTTCAGGAATTAAAAAAGAAAATTTAACGGAGTTTAAAATGACCGATTTATATTACGATCCGAATGACAGGGATGAAGTAATAAAGTTGATTAGACAATTCGGACAAGTTAAAAATTTTGAATTAAGAGCAAAAAAAATTACCGGTGAACCTGTATGGGTTTTGATATCAAACAGGATTATTGAGTTTGAAACAGAAAAGGCAATTGCGACAGGATTCTATGATATCACTGAAAGAAAAAAGGCAGAAGATGAAATTATAAAAGCATTCAAAAGAGAAAAAGAACTTAGTGATTTAAAGAGCAGGTTTGTAACAATGGTTTCGCATGAGTTGAGAACTCCATTAACGATTATACTTTCAAATAAAGATTTTCTGAAAAGAAACGGTGTAAAAATTAATGAAGATAAAGTTGACAAGTCTTTAAACAGGATAGGGGAAGCCGTAACAAGAATTGAAAAACTTCTGAACGATGTATTGATTTTCGGAAGTGATGAAAATTATAATCCTTTAATTCATTTTGAATATATTAACTTAGGTGAAATTATAGATGCATCAGTTAAAAAAGCAGTTGCAACTAAACCTGAAAATTTCAGACCTGAGATAAATATTGAAAATAATATTAAAGGTGAAATTTATATAGACAAACAAATTATATCTGAAATTTTAGATAACTTGGTTGAAAATGCCGTTAAGTTTTCAAGAAACGGAAATAAAATCAGTATAAAATCTGAAATGTCAGGAACCGATTTAGTAATTCAAGTTGGGGATTTAGGAATAGGAATTCCCGAGAATGAAATTATTAAAATCACCGAACCATTTTACAAAGCAGAGAATGCAAAAAATATTAATGGAACAGGTTTAGGACTTGCAATAGTAAGCAGAAATCTTGAGATATTAAATGGTAGTATAGACATTCAAAGTGTTATAGATAAAGAAACAAACATTAAAGTAACAATACCAATAAAGCAATAGAACAATGAAAACTATTTTAGTAATAGAAGATGAAGAAATAATAAGGGAAACCATACAGGATATACTTGAAGAAGAGGGATATAAAGTATTGGCTGCAGATAATGGCAGAACAGGAGTAGAAATTGCTAAAAAAGAAATTCCCGACTTTATAATATGTGATGTGATGATGCCGGAACTTGACGGATATGGTGTTATAAATGAACTCAAAAATGATAAATCAACTTCATTAATTCCTTTTATATTTTTAACTGCAAAATCACAAAAGGGTGATTTGAGAGAAGGGATGGCATTAGGAGCAGATGATTATTTAATAAAACCATTCACAACAGATGAATTGTTAACTGTTATAAGCACACGACTTGAAAAATCAAAAACTATTGAAGAAAAAACAGAAAATAAGTTAGATGAATTAAGAACGAATATTATTTATTCGCTGCCTCATGAACTAAGAACATCACTTACCGGCATACTTACTGCACTTGATATTCTTCAGGACATAAATATCACCTCAACACCAGAAGAGCGAAGTGAGTATTATGAAATGATGCTGGCATCGGCAAAAAGACTGGAGACATTGATACAAAACCAACTGATATTTACAAACTTGGAATTGATATTAAGCAATGAAGCACAGAAAAAAAATTATGTAGCAGGGGAAACTGAATTTCCCGGAGATATAATAAATCAGATAATTGAAGATTATAAATTGATTTATCCTAACAGAACAAATGATTTGAATTTACATATTGATAAAAATGCGAAAATAAAAATTACCGAAGAACATTTCAGAATAATTATCAAACAACTTGTAGAAAATGCATTTAAACATTCCTCTTCAGATAACAGAATTATAGTAACAGATAATATAGAAAACGGAGAGTATATTTTTGAAATTACAAATGAAGGCAGAGCATTAACACCTGAGCAAATAAAATATATCGGTGCGTTTATGCAATTTCAGAGACAGCAATATGAACAGCAAGGTCTTGGGCTTGGTTTAGCAATAGTCAAAAACATTGCAACACTGTATGAATTACCATTGGAAATAAAGGCAGAAGAAGACGGATTTACAAATATAAAAATAAAATTTAAAATTCAGGATTAACTTTCTGAAATTCATTTATGATATCGAAGATTTTTTCAAAATCTTCAGATTTGTCTAAGAAATGATTTACTCCCGCATCCTTACATTTTTTTTCAAAAAACGGAATCGCATAATTTGTGAAAACTATAACAGTGATATCAGGATAGATAGTTTTTATTTGTGAAATTAATTCAAGCCCGCTTCCATTCTTTAAAAAAATATCAATGATAACAATTTCCGGTTGATTTATTTTTATATCATCAAAAGCATCAGCAGAATTATCAAAAAAACCTGTAATTTGAGTGTATGGAATTTGTTTTAATAATTTTTTAATTCTGTCCCTGATATAAATGGAGTCTTCAACAACTAAAATTTTCATAGGAACAGTTTGTAAAGTGGGTGAAAGAGTAAAAAAAAGATGCCGGCTTTAATAATGCGCCGAAAGGTGAGATGTGATTTGAGGTTAAATTAGTTTTAAAGCCGGTCATCTTAAATTATGTTTTACATTTACATTGAGGAGGATCAATGTCAAATGTTAGAGAATGAATGAATTTACTATACAAAGATATGTTAATTCAAACATTGATAAAACCGTATTTTATATGATTTTCGTGTCATATTTTATATGACAAAAATATCTTTTCAAAGAACATTAAGATTCAATTAAATTATGCTTAACAGCATAATTAGAAAGTTCAACATTTGTTTTCATTTTCATCTTTTCCAAAATTCTCGCTCTGTAAGTGTTCACCGTAGGAATACTGATATTCAATTGATCTGCTATATTAGATACTTTTTTGCCTCTTGAAATCATTAAAAAAACCTCAAATTCCCTATCAGATAAATATTCATGCAATTCTTTAAATTTCTCTTCATAAATTTCTAACGCTAACTGTTCAGCAAGAGTTTCGCTAATGTATTTATTGCCGTTAATTATTTTACGTATTGCATTCACTAATTGTTCTGCACCGGAATCTTTAGTTAAATAACCATGTGCTCCGCTTTTTAAAGCACGGACGGCAAATCTATCTTCAGGATGCATTGAAAAAATCAAAATCTTTATCTTGCTTTTAATCTTTAACAAAGATTTCATTATATCAATTCCACTTTGTCCCGGAAGAGTTATATCAAGAACAACAAGGTCAATTTCATTTTTTGAAACAAAATCAATTGCCTCGACACCATTTTTTGCCTCACCTAATATTTTAATATCAGGTTCAGATTTCAGAATCTTTTTTACGCCTTCGCGTATCATCTGATGGTCATCTACAAGTAATATTTTTATCATACGCAGATGTTTAACGGCACTTATCTAATATGCATAAAATAAGAT
>DOWN01000041.1 GCA_003519545.1 Bacteroidota bacterium | reverse complement strand
TATTTTCAAATATAAATAATAATCTTATGAAAAATTTATTTTTATTCTTAATGTTTTCTCTTTTTGTTGCGGGATGCGGAAAGCAACAAAAAGAGGAAATCAGACAACTTAATGGCGGAATAAAAGGCGGAGGAATTTATAATATAAATGAACTCGAAGATATAAGAAGTTTAGACCCCGTAGGTATTAACGATGTTGTTTCTCATCACGTTGCTCATCAAATTTATGATGCATTGATTGATCTTGATTCAAATTTACAAATTGTTCCTCAACTCGCGAAAAGTTATACCGTTTCCGAAGACGGCCTTACATATACTTTTAATCTAAGAACAGGATCAACATTTCACGATAATGACTGTTTTCCCGGAGGTAAGGGAAGAGAAGTTAATGCTAAAGATGTCAAATACTCTTATGACAGAATTGTAGATTTCAGAACAAGTTCAAGAGGATTTAATTATTTTGTTAATTATGTGGAAGGTGCTCAGGAATATTATGATGAAACAAGAGCGGCACAGAATGAAAACCGTGAACCAAAACTAAATGGTGCTTCCGGATTTATTTATGTTAATGATACAACTTTTCAAATTAAACTGAAAAAAGCGTTTGCTCCTTTTATTTATTATAACACACTTGCAATTGCTTACATTGTTCCTAAAGAAGCAGTTGAAAAATACGGAAAAGATTTTTTCCAGAATCCTGTCGGTAGCGGACCGTTTATTTTTGTAAACTGGACTCCGGATCAGGAACTGAACTTAAAAAGAAATCCAAACTACTGGGCAAAAGATGAATTTGGAAATCAACTTCCTTACATTGACGCTGCGAAATTCAGATTTATAAAAGACCTTGATGCTCAGTTACTTGAGTTTAAAAACGGAAAACTTGACGAAAGTTACAGATTACCAAATGCAATTTTTAAAACAATTATTGATGATAACAAAAGTTTAACTCCGGAATGGAGTCAGTTTCAACTTCAGAGAGTTCCGACTTTGGCAACTCAGTTTTATGGTTTTCTTGTGACTAATGAAATTTTTAAAAATGAAAAATTACGACAGGCGATTAACTATGCAATAGACAGAGAAAAAATTATAAAATATGTTCTTAACGGTCAGGGGTATGCCGGTGCAACTCACGGATTTGTTCCTCCTTCAATGCCAGATTATAATACTGAAGGAATAAAAGGATATTCATTTGATTTAGAAAAAGCAAAAAAATTACTCGAAGAAGCAGGCTATCCGGGAGGAAAAGGTTTACCTGAACTTACTCTACAGATTAATTCAGGCGGTGACAGAAATATTCAGATAGCAGAAGCAATTCAGAATATGTTAAAAGAAGTTGGTATTACTATGAAACTTCAGCAAATTCAGTTTGCTCAGCATCTTGATAATATTGACGCAGGAAAAGCGAGTTTTTACAGACTCGGCTGGATAGCAGATTATCCTGATCCTGAAAGTTTTCTGAATTTATATTATGGTAAAAATGTGCCTAAAAATCCTAATGAACCAAGCCCTATAAATTCAATGCGGTTTGTAAATCCGGAATATGACAGAATTTTTGAACAGGCAATTACTACTCAAGACAGAACGCAAAGAATGAAATTATATGAACAAGCAGAGCAAATTGCTGTAAATCAGGCACCTATGTTATATATTTATTACGATGAGGATTATAGATTACTACAACCATATGTGAAAGGATATGCTTTAGACCCGATGCACAGAGTAAATTTCAGAAATTTATGGCTTGATAAATAATAATAATGTTAGTATTTTTACTTAATAAAGTAATACTGTTTTTTTATCGTTCTTTAGATTAACTTAAAAAGGGGAAAAAATAATGCATTTTGGAAAGCGTGTCCTGTCCTTTTTACTCATATCTCTATTCGGAGTATCAGTAATGATTTCAGGATGCTCATCATCTCAAAATCTATCTAAAGTTGACGAAGATGCTAACCTTAAAGCAGGTGTTAATGATTACTCTAATTCTAAGAATTTAGTAGCCACCAACACCTTAAAAGAGAAAGTAAAAATCGATAAGGTTAACCTCGAATCAATTTCAAGTTCACTTTCAAGATTCGTTCCAAGTTACAATGAGAAATCATCAATGGAACGTGACGAAGTGATGTATAAAGTAATTGAATATCTAAACACTCCATATCTTTGGGGTGGAACTTCCAAACGTGGTATTGATTGTTCAGCATTCTGTCAGACAGTAATGTATCAGGCACTTGGTATTTCTATTCCAAGAACTTCGCTTGAGCAGTCAAAAGTAGGCGTGGATGTTGCTCCTGAAGATTTAAAATTCGGAGATTTAGTATTCTTTGACACTATGAACAAAGGAAGAGTTTCACATGTTGGTATTTATCTTGAAGACGGATATTTTATCCACTCAGGATCAAAAACCGGTGTGATTGTCGCTTCTTTAAACTCTGATTTCTATGCTAGAACTTATCTTAAGGCTAAAAGAGTTATTGAATAAATTTTAAATTCAATCAATCTTAAAGTCTCACTATATTGTGTAATTAGTGAGACTTTTTTTTTATACATAAACTGATATGTGGGTATATATTGTTAAAAACTTTTTTTACTCGATATTAATTATACTGGGAGTAATCACCGTTACTTTCTGTTTGTTATATATTATACCCGGTGATCCTGCGAGAATGTTACTCGGTCAAAGAGCAGACGTGAAATCTGTCGAAGCTGTCAGAGAAGAACTGGGATTAAATAAACCTTTATACGTTCAGTATTACAAGTTTCTTACGAAGGCAATTCAGGGAGATTTGGGAAGATCATATTCAACTAACAGAGAAGTTACCTTGACTATCATAGATCGGTTTCCCGCTACCGCACTTTTAGCAACAAGTGCTTTAATCCTTTCAACAATAATTGGTGTGTTAATCGGTATAATTTCGGCAATAAAAAAATATTCACTCATAGATAATTTTTCTATGGTGTTTGCTTTAATTGGCATTTCTATACCTCAGTTTGTGTTTGCATTATTAATGGCTTTGATATTCGGAGCAATTTTAAAATGGTTTCCAATTTCCGGATATATAACGGAAGGGTGGAATCATTTAATATTGCCTATGGTAACTCTCGCATTAAGACCTTTGGCGATTATTGCAAGAATGACAAGATCATCAATGCTTGATGTTATGAATCAGGATTATGTAAGAACTGCGAAAGCAAAAGGATTGAGTAATGCAAAAGTAATTTTTAAACATACATTACGTAATGCACTAAATCCTGTTATAACAACTTTAAGTGCATCTCTTGCTGCGACACTTGGCGGTGCTTTCTTTATTGAGTATATATTCAACTGGCCCGGTATTGGTCTTCTCGCAGTAGATTCAATTTTAAAACTTGATTTTCCTGTTATACAGGGAACAGTACTTTTCAGTGCAATAATTTTTGTTGTTATAAATTTTATAGTTGATATCATATATGCGTTTTTAGATCCGAAGGTAAAATTAACATAATGACTTCAAATCCTGAAAAAATAAATACCGAATTAAAAAAAGATATACCTGATAATACAGCCGGAAGAAGTTTATGGTATTACAGTTGGAAAAGACTGAAAAGAAATAAACTTGCGATGGTGGGATTATATGTTTTATCATTTATGATATTAGTTGCTATTTTTGCACCTCTTATTGCCCCATATGACCCTAATGATCAGATACTTGAGTTCGCAACTAAACCAATTAACTTCAAAGGTGAAGTATTAATTAAAAAAGAAAGAGGAAGTAACGGAGAACTGCAATATATACCAATTAAAAAAATTGTTACAGATTCCGGGAATGATATAAAATATATAGATTACAATAATGAGGAAAAGACAATTCCAAAATCTGAATTGAATGAAAAAACTCCGTTCAAAACACTTACTTTTTTATTAGGAACTGACAGATTTGGAAGAGATGTATTAAGCAGATTAATTTACGGAAGCAGGATCAGTTTATCTGTAGGATTAATATCGGAAAGTATTGCAATTGTTCTCGGATTGATACTCGGAGCATTGGCTGGATTTTTCAGAGGCACAACAGATAAAGTTATAATGTGGATTATAAATGTTGTATGGGCATTCCCATCCATATTGTTTGTTATAGCAATTTCAGTTGTATTGGGTAAAGGATTTTGGCAGGCATTTGTTGCAATTGGATTGACGGCATGGGTGGATGTTGCAAGGATAGTAAGAGGACAAATTTTTTCAATTCGTGAAACAGAATATATAGAAGCAACCAAAGCAATAGGATTTAAATCGCCACGAATAATTATGAGACATATATTGCCTAATTGTATGGGTCCTGTTATTATTACAGGTACTGTTGGGCTTGCAACCGCAATAATTTTTGAAGCAAGTTTAAGTTTCCTTGGTCTTGGAGTTCAGCCGCCGACCGCAAGTTGGGGTCAAATGATTTTTGACGGATATAAATATTTAATTGCCGGTACAAACTGGGGACTTGCCGTATTTCCATCGCTTGCAATTATGATCACTGTTTTTGCAGTGAACTTGCTTGGTGATGGAGTAAGAGATGCATTAGACCCGAAATTAACAAAATAAAATTTTTTTTATAAATATCATTTTGAATTTAGAAAATTTCAAATATTTATATTTTTTAAATAAAATAAAACTGTTAGGTAATGTCAGAATTTTAAACATTACTCACAGTATTTCATAAATTGAAGAATTAT
>DOWN01000221.1 GCA_003519545.1 Bacteroidota bacterium | reverse complement strand
TTATTTATAGTATTAAAAATTAAAATTAGTTCAATAATAAAACGACTAATCCTGTTACAAATAAATTTAACAACGCAAGAGGCAACATCACTTTCCATCCCAAATCCATAAGTTGATCATACCGGAATCTCGGAATAGTCCATCTCACCCAGATAAAGAAAAACACAAGAGCAACAACTTTAATACTGAAAGTTAATACCTGTAAAATACTTGTTACGATAGCAGGCAATCCGAAATCCTGCAAATAAGGAAACTGCCATCCGCCTAAATATAAAGTAGTGATAACAGCAGAGGCAACAATCATAGCCGCATATTCAGCAAGGAAAAACATTGCGAATTTCATAGATGAATATTCAGTGTGATATCCGCCAACAAGTTCCTGTTCAGCTTCGGGAAGGTCAAATGGTGCTCTGTTAGTTTCAGCAAAAGAAGCCACAAGAAAAATTATAAACCCGACCGGCTGAAGAATTATATTCCATTTCCATCCGTATTGAAGTTCAACAATTTTATTTAATTCAAGAGTACCTGTCATAATGATAATTCCCAGAACAGCAATACCCATAGAGAGTTCATAACTAATCATCTGAGCTGAAGATCTCAATCCACCGAGCAAAGAATATTTACTATTGGATGACCAACCGCTGAGAGTGATACCGTAAACACCGAGAGAAAGCAATGCGAGTATATAAAGAATACCGATATTTACATTTGCGATTTGAAGTTGTATAGTTCTTCCGAAAAGTTCAATTTTATCACCGAAAGGAATCACCGCAAAAGTGGAGAGAGCAACGACAATCGAAATTCCCGGAGCCATAGCATGAATTCTTCTGTTGGCTTTTTCGGGAACAATATCTTCTTTCATAAGAAGTTTAATAACGTCAACAAGTGGTTGTAGTAGCCCTTCAGGACCAACTCGGTTAGGACCGTATCGGTTCTGAACAAAACCCGAAATTCTTCTTTCCGCATAAACGGAGTAAGCAACCCCTGTCAGCAAAACGCCGTGCACAACTGCAATTTTCGCTAAAATAATAAGTAAATCAATTAACCATTCTGGCATAAAGTAAATAAATTTTCGTTAATACGTAGGATTTTTACAAATTCAAATTAATCTGTAATTTCATAAAAAATACTCAAAAATAAAATGAAGTATTATAGTGGGATTATTGGAAAAGAGTGGGATATTGAGATAGGGAAAGTGTCGTAATTTGGCGTGGATTATTGGTTTTTGATTGTGGCTAATGGTTGAATGATTTTCTCTCGCAAGAGTCTCTTGCAAAGGACTCCTGCGAATTTTATGATATCCTTTTGAATACTGAATAGTCAAATTTTAATTTTAATAAATCTCTTATTTGAGTTATTTATTTGTTTTTCTGCTTGAACGATTTAGAGGATTTTATTCACTTGATTCTTTAATGATGTGAAACGAAGTTAAAAATTTAGTTATCAGTTATTAAAAAATTTTTCCACATCTTTATCTGTCAGTTTCTTTCTCCCATTTTGCCAAGTTTGACTTGAGTGTGGAAACTCTGTTCTACATAATCCAAGTTTATTTTTGAAGTCCATAATCGCATGACAATAATCATTTATGAAAAGAGCAGCTCTCTCGAAATTATCCGACCAAAAAATTTTAATTTCAGAAAGAATCTCTTTGTCCTTAACTTTATTAACATCATAAATATTGACAGCATCAAGTATTTTTAATTTTCCACTTTTCATTCTTTCTATAGCATAAAAATATCCTGTTTCTCTATTATCTTCGAAAACTACAGCATTATCAACAAAGTCAGGACAACTTTCAATAAAAATTTCTTGTCCAACATAAAATTTCTCATTATTTAAAAGTTTCATTGTGCAAATGTAAATCGTGAATTTTATCTTTAGATATATAGAATAGTTAATTTTGAAGAATAAAACTATCTATTGAATAGAAACCTTAATTTAAATTCTTCATCCGTTATATTATTAAACTAGTTGTATTGAATTGTCCTTTATTCCTAAGATATATCATCGCATTCAATTTTGCAATTTTCTTAACTCCATGAGTCTGGAAGTTTATTTCCAAATTCTCTATAGTTTTCATTTGAGTTAATTACAATCAAATTTTGTCTCGTTCTAGTCAGAGCTGTATATACTAAACTATTGTATTCCTCTTGTGTTCCATGGATTTCATTTGGGATAAATAAAATTACATTTAAAACCTCCCACCCTTTGAAGCTATGTATTGTTGAAATTTTAAGTCGGCTATCACCCATCCAAAATGCTTTTTTATGTTTGTGGTATCTCATTTCATCTTCATTTTCGAATACATGATTGACTATAATATTCTTCTTGTTTTCAAAATGTCGGACACATTCAAATCCAAAATACTTATTGGGAAGAAGTATTACTGTATCTGAAGGATGTTTAATTGCTCCATTCTTCTTAATTATTTCAAATGCCTCATCAACTTTTGAAAGCCAATTTTCAAAACTAATATTCCACCAAACAAAATGTTCTCTGTATTGATTAAAAAGATCAGGACGTTCTATATTCTCAACCTTTACTTCTTGATTGAGATTAAACAACTCGCTAAATTCATTTGCAATATTTGCAATTCCCTCAGGAAGTCGAACAATAGTTTTAAGTTCAATCCAATTACCAAATTTTTCAACTCCGCTTCTCCTCTTATCAAGCCATTCCATTTCTCTACCGTAAATATTTTGTTTCTTATCGCAAACAACAACTAGTTCATCTCGGCTCGTTAAAAATTTACATAGCATCTGATACCATTCTATGTAATAATCCTGACCCTCGTCAATAAGAATTGCATCAAATTTTTCATAATCTCCCTTATTAATTACTTCTTGAACTTTGTTGGGAACAATAGATTTGAAAACTGTTTCAACATCTTCATTATCTGTTGGCCACTTTTCTCCAAATTCATTTAATATATCTTTGCAAAAGCCGTGAAAGTGGTTGAAAGTAAATTTCTCCCATCTAAATTCAAATGGACTTCTCTGCACCATATCCTTAATATAGTGCCAAAGTGTAATATTGAATGAAAGAATTAAAACCCTATAACCTTGGGAAGCAAGTTTACCAGCCCGATACGCCAATACTTGTGTCTTTCCACTTCCTGCAACTCCTCTTATTCTATGGTGTCCTGATTTTGGTTCAGAAAAATTTCTTTGATACTTATTTAGTGTTAAAGGGATTGTTTGCTCTAATGAATGGAAAGGTGGATTAAGCCAAAACAAAATTTCTTTGTTCCACCTCTTATTCCAGAAATAACTCTGTAGCAAATAACTGTCAGGAAGAATTTGTCTTAAATTTTCTTTACTTAATTTATCTCTGCCGAAAAGAGGAAATTTCGCAAAGTTAATATTTTGGTTTTTGAACAACTCTTGAACTTGAGAAGTAGAAGAATTGTGAAAATAAATTGAAGTTTTAATTAGCCCATATTTTTTTTCATCCTTGTCAATTTCCTCACCGATTTGCGGAATGAGTTGTCCTGTTAACTTCTCTTTGTAATACTCAACTTGTTTGATTGGTGATTTAACTGGAAAAGTTCCTCTACTATCTGAAACATAAAAGTCCAACTTACCTTTTTCATTTCTGCCAAATGAATAGTTGTTTAAATTCCAATCCTTAATTTCAAAGATTTGAATACCAATTCTGGGATGAAAAACAATTATGTCGGGTCTACAACCGTTTATATACGGTTGGACAAAAATTAGCCAACCGTTGTAATCCGTTAAATCTGATGTTTCATTGAATTTATAATCTCGTTGCAAATTTTCATCAAGAAATTTAATTAAAGTAAACTCCCCTACGGTCAGAGGTTGTTTAAAACTCTTGATAGTATCCCAATTAGGTATTACTCTTTCAAACATATTTTAAAGTTAGTTCCTCATTTGTCAGTTTGTGATTACACTTCAACAAATCTTCGACAATAAGGTTTTGGTGCTTGACAAAGAATCAGATTTAGAATCATTTAATATCAATAAACATAAATTTATAACAGAAAAAAGCATTTTATTTAACTACTTTCTGTATCAAATCACTAGTCTAAGTTGTATTTTTCATCATTACTCACATCAAGGATTCTTTTATGGAAATATTGATAAATGTTTAATCAATGGAATGTTTTTAACTGGTTTTTTAATTTTCGAATAAAGTTTGAAGTCAGGGTAAACAAAAAATCTTTGATTATTTGATTTTATAGATTGAAGTAATTCACAGTTTATATTTCTGTTCCACTTTATAGAGAATAATCCGTTTGATTTGATAAAATAAGTTAACCACAAAAGGTCATATTGATTGTCTGAAACATTATCTAATTTGCTTGTAAATATTTTTTCTAATGAATTAGACATTTGATTGTATGATGTCGAGTTCTTTTTCAATTTCAATTGTTTAAATAGTAGTTCAATAATAGCAAGTATTTGAGGAAAAGATTTTACCCTTCTTTCTTTCAATAACAGAAGCAAACTGAATGTCTTTAAAACATCTTTGTTTTTTATATTAAGTTTAAGATTATATTTTTTTGTAGTGAGTTCACTTAGAAATCTATCAATAACTCCTGTATCAGTATAATTGTTGTCAATTTGAAGAACTGCGAGTAAAGTATTCTCAAATCTTTTGTATTCTATTTTCCTTTTGTATCGGAGTGTAATTTTTTGATAATCTGCAGTCCAATGCCTGAATAATCCTTCAGGTAATTCTAAAAGATTAGTTTTACTTTCGTTTAAATTTAAATTAAAGTTTCTCATGTGTGTTTGAAGTACTTTCATAATAGTTTCTGCATCTGACTTTGAATTGCACAAGAAACGATAATCGTCTTTAAAACGAACACCGATAAAATTGATATTTCTGTTCATTAACTCCATTGAAGTATCTCTATCAACTGCTGCAAGGATGATTTCTGAAACTAAATCAGACACAGCCGGACCAATTGGAAGTCCATTCGTGCAACTATCATTTGCATTTTGAAAGAGTTTATCAAGTTTACTACCCAAAAGGTTGAATTTGTTTCGATCTTTTCTTGCATCAGTTTTTCCATGTAAAGCCCACGAAATACTGTGAGTGTAAATTGAAGGATAAAAGTTTTTGATGTCTGTCTTGACGATGTATTTGAACTGATGTGCTTCCGCAATCAAATCATTCTCCGCCATCTCAATAAATTCATAAATCATTCTTCCAGCTCGAAGGTTGCTAAGATTTGTTTTGCTTTTTGCTGTAATTGGAATTGGGAAACTGTAAGAAAAAATTTTTATGTCTTTGTGAAACAAGTGATTTATTACAAGTTTCCATTCATTTATCAAATGCCAAACAACATCGTGGTATATTTTCGGATGAATAATACCAAAAGTTCTATCTGTGAGTTGAGATTTAGGAAATGAAACTGTAATCAGATAATTAGTTTCAACCTTAAATTCTATTCGGGTTTTGGTCTTTTTGAGTTTAAAATAGGCAGAACGCTTAAGTGTAAAATCATCAACTTTAAAAAAAGGTGGTAATACATACTGCTCAGCATAATATCCTTCCTTTAGCAACCAAGAGGCAATTTTCAACTTATCTACTAACGAGATTAGTTGTTTAGTTTCTTTAAAATGTTCTTGAGGTAATGACATATGTTAATTAACTTCTTGCTGTCAATTTCTTAATAGCAATATTACCAAATGGTTGTAATATAATTTGTTAATTGTCTAGTATATTGAAAAAGTTTATAAATTATACAAATAACTATTGGTTGTATTTAATCTTTAAAAAAATCTTTTTTGATTTAAGATGACGCTTTATAAAATTACGTATTAAATCACAATTGGATTCTTTCAAAGATAAAATATTTTAAATTAAAATCTAACATAAAAAATTAAGACAGAAATAAATTTGTTTTAAATTGTTTGGCTTTAATTAATTAGTATAGACTTAAAAAACTTTTTTAAAAATATAAATAGTTTTAAAGTTTTATCGGTAATGTTGGTTGTTAGAAAAGTCTGTTGTCGAATTGGAATTTTTCGGTGTTTGTGA
>DOWN01000284.1:4262-5231 GCA_003519545.1 Bacteroidota bacterium | reverse complement strand
TCTCACTTTAATACATAATCTAAGTTCACCGGAAGTATGATTTTCAACATCCGAGATTACATTTCCGATTTCATTTAAATCAGATTCAGAAAGATATTTACTTAAATAATTTTTAGGCAAAATAAATTTATTTTAAAGATTAAAATTACCAACTACCGGAGGCACCACCACCGCCAAAAGAACCACCACCACCTGAAAAACCTCCACCACCAAATCCTGAACTGCCTCCACTGAAAAATCCACCGCTTCCGGAACTTCCGCCGGAACCACCAAACCAGAACCAATCATTTTTATTTTTCTTTCCACCAAACACAGCAGATTTTCCGAATCCAAAAATTCTCCTTATGATAGAACCGATTATGGATATAAAAATAAAACCAAAAATTATCACGACAAAAATTGGCAGACCAAAACAACAAGCAATATTTGTCCCTGTACTTTTTTCTTCAGATTTATCTGTAGTATATTCCTGTTCCGTTGCTGTCATAATTGCATTAACACCCGCATTTATTCCCGCATAATAATCTCCGCTTCTGAAAAATGGTTTTATATCTTTTTCAATAATCATCTTAGACTCGGCATCGGTCAGTGAACCTTCAAGACCATACCCAACTTCAATTCTTATTTTCCTGTCATCTTTTACGATTAATAACAAAACACCATTATCTTTTCCTTTTTGTCCGATTTTATTTTTTTCAGCAAGTCTTATGGAATAATCTTCAAGAGATTCATCACCAAGAGTAGAAATCATATATACAACAATCTGAGTTGAAGTAGAATCAAAAAAAGAACGTAAATTTTTTCTAAGAGAATTTAATTGAGATTGGGTTAAAGTATTTGTTTCATCAGTTACATATTCAGAAAATTGAGTAACGTTTTCACTTGTTTGAGATACAGAATCTAAAACAGGAGTGAAAAAAAATAATATGAGTAAAATTAAATTTTTGATAATTCTGAATTTGAATGAAA
>DOWN01000284.1:0-4208 GCA_003519545.1 Bacteroidota bacterium | reverse complement strand
AATGATTTATAAAAAAAAAGCGATTCAATAAATATAATGAATCGCTTTTCAATATTAATTCAGGTAAAAATTAACCCCCTGCCGCTGTAACAATCTGAATATCGGCTTCTTCCATAGGCAAGAAACTGTATTTTCTTTCAATTTTTGCCCTGTTGATTTCATCAAGAATATCAACCATCTGATTATATTTCATTTTTCTATCAAACTTTAGAAGCATAAGCAGATTAGGGTTTGCAGCAAAGTAAGATTCTAAAGTTCTTCTGAGATTCTCAAAAGGAATTCTTTCAGGCAACATTTCTGAGCCGTCAGATTTTCCGAGTGAAAAATAAATATTTCCCTGGGAAGAAACTCTAATGAAAAGAACGTTACCCATATCAACTTTCACTCTGTCTTTTTCTTCACCTTTAGGAAGATTGATTTGCATAACCTGAGGTGTAGCCAAAGTAGTGGTTAACATAAAGAAAGTTAGGAGTAACATAATTACGTCCACCATCGGTGTCATATCAATTCTGACTCCGAGTTTTTTACCTTTGTGATATTTTTTCTTTCCGCGATCCGAACCTGAGGATTCAGCGGAATCAAAGCCGCCACCAGCCATAGTATTAAAATTTAGTTTTTAAAAAAAAGAACTATTGTTCCTATTCAAAATTTACTCAAGAGTTGCTGATTTTAAATCAGTAACAAGAGCAAATCTTGTATTTTTAGTTTCTTTTAATGATTTCATCAAATCTTCAACAACGCCGAAATCTGTATCTTTATCACCTTTGACAACAATACGGAAATCTTGTTTACCATCTGTTCTGTTAATTAAATTTAGTCTCAGATCATTAATATATTTTTCAAACTGTGCTCTGTTCATAGGGATCACTTCTCTTTTGAATTCTTTATTTCCTATTTTTCCTGTCTGAAGATATTCGCTTTGAGTAGTTGAATCAGGATGATAAAGCCCGATAGCAAATTCATTTCCGAATACTTCTTTTCTTACATTATAATTATCAACATCTAAAAAAACATCACCTGTTTTAGTTAAAGTTAAAGTCATAATGTCAGACTCCGGAAGCCTTGTTGAGTCCGTATTTACGGATTTCGGGAGGGATACTTCAATAGCTTCAGAATCGGCTGCTTTAAAAGTAGCAGTTAACATAAAGAAAGTTAACAATAACATGATAACATCCACAAGCGGTGTCATATCAATGTTGATTCCGGGCTTTTTAATTGATCTTGCTTTTTTCATAATCTTTAAACTTTTAATATTTCCTTATTGTTTCAAAAATCACAAATTAAGCTTTTCTTGATCTGACAGCCAGAATTTGCATCATATTATAAGTTGCTTCATCTATCATATAAGTAAGATTACCAACTTTAGTAGTGTAGAAATTATATGCTAAAGTTCCGATGATAGCACCAAACAAACCACCTGCAGTATTAATAAGAGCTTCAGAGATACCGGCTGATAATTCAGCAGCGTTAGGAGTACCTGCGGTAGCAAGAGCCTGGAAAGCACGAATCATACCAACTACTGTTCCGAAAAGACCAACAAGCACAGAAACAGAAGCGATAGTGGAAAGAGCAACAAGGTTTTTTTCAAGCAATGGAACTTCAAGCATCATTGCTTCTTCAATAGCACTTTGAACTTCAGTTAATTTTACTTCGGCATCTTTGCTTCCATCCACTTGAAGAGTTTGATATCTTTCCAAACCTGTTCTAAGGATATTAGCAATTGAACCTTTTTGTTTATTACACTCATCAATAGCAGCGTCAATATTACCTTCAGTTAAATTAGACTGAACTTTTTTAAGAAACACTTCGATAGGACCTTTACCTTTTGCTTTAGCAAGAGAAAGACCTCTTTCGATTGTGAAAGTGATAACCATAATTGCTAAAGTCATAAGAGCAATAACAACAGGACCACCGAGATAAATAGCACCCATTATGTTTACAGGTGTTTTTGGTGAATCCGGTTTAAAGTTTCCGGGTGCACCGAATACAAATACAAATATGATAGTTGATACTACAATTGACACTATCAATAGAGTCGTAATAAATACGGATTGTTTCATTGAGATTTTTCCTCCCGAGTTTTTATCTGTTTTGAATGATTAAATTTTTAAAATTATTTGGAAAAACTTGCGATTGCTTCATCTAAAGTAGGATAAGCATCAAAGATTAATGCTAACTTAGTTATAACAAAAAGGTTTTCTAAATTTTTATTTAACTGGCAAATTTTAATTTTACCGTTTCTTTTTGCATAGTTGGTGTGTGCAGAAATTAGGACACCTAATGCAGTTGAGTTTAAATACAAAACATCGCCTAAATCAATTACAAGTTTGTCATTTCCCTCATCTGATAATTTTTTAATCGTATCTCTTAATTCATCAGTTTCGTCGCCACCGACGAAATTTCCTTTAGGTGTTACTACTGCAATACCTTCATCTTTAAATTCAGTTACAGTTACTTTTGACATAGTTTTAAAATTAGATTTGCTAAAATATTAGAATATTAGTTAAAATGCAATTTATAAACGGTTTTTACAATTTATTTACATTTTAACTAAATTTTTGTATAAACTTGTTTATTTTCAAAAAAATTATTAAATCAAAAATTTTAAAATCTTTTCGTTTATCTCTTCTATATCACCTACACCGTTCACTTCTATAATAGTATAGTTACCGTCATAATGTGCAAGTATTGGAGATGTTTGCTCAAGATATACTTTTAATCTGTGTTTAATAGTTTCCTCAGTATCATCACTTCTGCCTCTGAGCATCAGTCTTTTAACAATTTCATCATCATTAGCAGTAAGTGATATTACAACTACATTATTAAATTGTAATTCTTTAAAAATAGTTTCAAGTGCCTCCGCCTGTTTTAAAGTACGTGGAAATCCATCGAGTAAAAATCCATTTTTAATATCAGGTGATGAAAGAGCATCTTTAACAATACCAATCATAATTTCATCAGGAACTAACGCACCTGAATCCATTATTTCTTTTGCTTTTTTCCCAAGATCTGTTCCGTTTGCAACAGCATCTCTTAGAATCTGCCCGGTTGAAAAATGAGCGATGTTTAATTTTTTTGCAATTAGTTCTGCCTGAGTCCCTTTACCAACACCCGGGGGACCGAATATTATCAGTTGTTTCATAAAAAATTTAATTGTTTAAAACCGCAAGTTGTCCGCAAGCAGCATTAATATCCACTCCGCTTGAAGATCTTAAATTCACAACCACTTTTTGATTTCTTAATCTTGCAATAAAATCAAATAATTTATCTTTTGAAAGGAATTTTGAAATATCTTTTGAACTTGAATTAAATACATCAAGAGGTTTATTTAATTTAAAATCAATAGGATGAAATGGAATTATATTTAAATTGCTAGGAACCATAGAAGATAACTTTTTTAATCTTTTAACATCGTTATCGGTATCGTTAATACCTTCGAAGAAAATATATTCATAAGTAATTTTAGTTCCTGTTTTACGATAGAAATAAATCAACTCTTCATATAAGTCCGGCAATCTGTTTTTAATTGAAGTAGGAATGATTGCTTCTCTGATTCCATTATCCGTAGAATGTAAAGATAAAGCAAGTTTAACATTTTTAATTTTTTCATTTCCTTCTTCGGTTAATTCATCGGCAAACTTTTTAATTTTAGTTTTAAATCCAACAGTGGAAACTGTGATTCTTCCGGAGCCTAAATTGAGTCCGCGTTCATCAGTAATTATTTTGAGAGCATTTATCATATTATCATAATTTAGAAATGGTTCACCCATTCCCATAAAAACTATATTCGTCGGTTTTATATTTGTTGATTTATGAATTTGATAAATCTGGTCAACAATTTCACCCGGTTTTAAATTTTTGATAAAACCCATTTTTCCTGTCGCACAGAACTCACACCCTACATTACAACCCACCTGTGTAGAAATGCAGATTGTATTTCTGTCATTTTCAGAAATTAACACCGATTCAATTTTATTACCCGTAGAAGTTTCAAATAAAAATTTAGTTGTGTTAAATTTTTCCGAAAAGTTACTTTGAAGTAATTTTAGATTTTCTAAACTGAAATTTTCCGATAATGTTTTTTTTAACTCAGCCGGAATATTTTTTAAATTTTCAAATGAGTCTGAATAATGAGAATGTAATGAATGGAAAATCTGTCTTGCACGGTAAGTTTCAATATCTAAATCATAAATTGCATTGTTCAGTTC
>DOWN01000338.1 GCA_003519545.1 Bacteroidota bacterium | reverse complement strand
CAGTTAGGATTTGGCACCGGACTTTAAAAAATTAATTTTAAACGGTTGCCAAGGTTTCAAAGGGCCTATTCCCTCCACCTTTTCTTAATAAGTCAGAGTTTTTTTAAAGAACTAAACAAATATAAATATAAAGATATGAAATTAAAATTCTATATTTTGGTATAAATTTTTTAAGGAGGGATCCCGGCAACATTTACCCATTATATTGCCGGGATTTTAGAGGAATATGTGGATTATGAAGACTCTTTAGTCCATTTGACGTCTTAAAAACGCCGGTTTTTGAAAATCCTCGTCAATATTAAAATCA
Source organism: Bacteroidota bacterium (assembly GCA_003519545.1). GTDB lineage: Bacteria > Bacteroidota > Ignavibacteria > Tepidaquicellales > Tepidaquicellaceae > UBA9002. The sequence continues at coordinate 4,095 of DOWN01000338.1, read as the reverse complement.
TCCCATTCGTTATCATCAAATTCTTCAATCGGTTTCAGATTTTCACTGAAATCTTCATTGAGATTTAAATCATCACCGCGTCTTTTAAATGCAGGCACATCGAGGTTTTTCAGATCCTGATCGTTTGGAATTTCGTGAATTTTATATTTCTGAACGTTTTGTTCATCCTCATCATCATATAATGCAACTTCTCTTTTTGGATTAACATTATTTGATTTCAGTTTTGTTTTACCTGCCGCAAGTTCAACGATTCCTTTACCTTCCGATTTTGTTTGAGTATGATTTCCAAAATTTGTCTCTTCGTTATCGAAACCGGTTGCGATTATTGTAATCATCAATTCATCTTCTTTCATACTCGGGTCATCAATTGTTCCAATTATAAATCCGGATTCATTTTCAATTCCGACTTCAGCAATAATCATTGAATTAATTTTTTCAAACTCATGAAGTTTCATTGAGTTATTAGTGCTGATATTAGTAAGAACACGTTTAGCTCCTTTAATTTTTATATTCTCAAGTAAAGGATTATTTAACGCAGCAAGAGTTGCTTTTTCAGCTCTGTCCGGACCTGAAGCAATACCTGTTCCGATTAACGCATCACCCATGCCTCTCATTGTAGTTCTAACGTCTGCCATATCAACATTCATCTCCCCCGGTTCAGTAATAATCTGTGAGATTCCTTTAGTTGCATGATATAAAACTCTGTCAACAAGAGCAAATGCTTCATTCTTAGTGATGTTAGGATCGTCTGTGATTTCGATTAACTTCTGATTAGGTATCACAATTAAACTGTCAACTTCACGTTTTAATTTTTCAATACCGTCATTTGCAATTGAGGCTTTCATATTACCTTCAAAACCAAAAGGTTTGGTAACTAAAGCAACAACTAAAGCGTCAAGAGATTTTGCAATTCTTGCCACTACAGGAGCCGCACCGGTACCGGTACCTTTACCCATACCTGCAGTAATAAATACCATATCGCTTCCTTCCAAAGCTCTGTGAATTTCATCTCTGCTGTTCTCAGCGGCTTTCATACCTTTTTCAGCATCCATACCTGCTCCGAGACCTTTAGTAACATCTTTGCCGATTAAAATTTTTACATTTGCTTTGTTAAGGTCAAGCACTTGTTTATCGGTATTGATTGCAATAAACTCTACCGAATTAATACCTGCATCCACCATGTTATTAATAATATTCCCGCCACCGCCTCCAACACCTACGATTCTAATTTTCGCACCATCAACGTTGTTTGTAATTAACTTAATAGCCATTTTTTTACCCTTTCTGGTTAAGTTATTTTATAAAAATTCTTTTTTGTTTTGTAAAATTCCATTCTAAGGAAATTAGTGATATATAATAATTGTAATTAAAGTTCATCGAACCATGCTTTTATTTTTTCAAAAATTGTTTTTGGATTAATTGATTTACGTTTTGCTTTTGGTTTATCATTTGAAATCCTTTTCATTTCATCCATAGTTTTGATTCTGTGTAAAATCAATCCTACACCAGTTGCAAAAATCGGACTTTCAACTTCTTTGATTAATCCACCTGATACACCGGTAGGTATTCCTAGATTAACTTCCATTCCTAAAATTTCCTGAGCAAGTTCACGTGTTCCTTTAATCAGCGAACCGCCACCTGTGACTACAACACCGGCATGTAACTCATTTTGTATCTGAGAATTTTTTAATTCGACTGCTGCAAGTTCAAATATATCCTGCATTCTTGCCTGAATTATTCTGCTAAGAATACTTTTTCTTGTTCGCTTAGGTGCTTTACCTTTAATAGATTCAACGGTGAGATTTTCATCATTTAAAATTTCATTTACAGATGCGTAACCAAATTCTCTTTTGATTCTCTCTGCTTCGTTTTCGGAAATGCCGAGTGCTTCAACGATATCATTTGTGACTAAACTTCCTGCAATACCTATACCTGCGGTATATTTCAGAACCCCTTTTTTGAAAACGGCTATATCAGTTGTACCACCGCCAATATCAATCATCGCAACACCAACTTTTTTCTCAGTTTCATCAAGAACAGAATATGAAGAAGCAATTGGTTCAAGAACAATATCATCTATTTCAAGACCGGCACTCAATACGCATTTTGATAAATCATCAATTGATGAAACCAATCCTGTGATTATGTTTACTTTTGCTTCAAGTTTGACACCAAACATACCGACAGGAACTTCATAAATTCCATCTTTTCCGTCTATAATAAACTCCTGAGGAATGACATCAATAATTTTAGTATCACTTGGAAGTTTCATCAACTTTGCCTGGTCTATTAATCTTCTCACATCATCTTCTTCAATAATTCTGTCAGAATTGTTTATTCCGACAACACCGCCTGTCTGAATACATCTGATATGATGTCCTGCGATACCTATAGATGCTGAACTTAAAGTAAGACCGGAATTTAATTCTGCTTCACTTATTGCTAACTTAATAGAGTCAATAGTTTTGTGAGGATTAACAACTATACCTCTGTGAAGCCCATGAGATGGTGCTTTTCCTATTCCAAGTATTTCAACATTTCCGTCAGCATTAATTCTCGATACAAGAACGCAGATCTTTGTAGTTCCGACATCAAGTCCGACAATGATATTGTCATTTAATTCATTTTGTGATTTAACTTTTTTCTTTGCCATTACTTTGATTTTTATATTTCACAACTACCTGGTTTGAAAATCTGAAATCAACATACTCAATTTCTTTATCTAAATTTTTCAGAAGAACTTTATTATAAAATTCATCCAATACTTTAATTTTTTCAGAAATAAGAATGCTGAAATCTTTATCATTCATTTTCAGTAAATTTTTAGATGGTAAATAAAATGGGACTGAATTATCATTGGTGAACAAAATTATTTTTGATGTATCACTCAGATTTACTTCTGATATATTATAATAAAAAGGTTTATTGTTCGTGTAAGCATTAACAATAATTTTTAAAGCACTCTTCAGTTCAGTTTTATTTGTATTATTAAATACTTTAAGATTGTCATCAATTTTAATTCCGCTTATAACCGGTAAATCATAAAGTTTATCAAGATTTTTGTATGGAAATATTTCTAATTCATCATCAATCAGTTTTAAATCAGTACCTGTGTTTATAGCGGCAATAGGTCTTTTTTCAATAATCTCGATTTTTAATTCTGCCGGAGGTTCTTTGCTAACATAAACTTTTTTTATCTCCGGATGTTTTGAAAGTCTATCCTGAATTAAATTAATATTCAGTTCTTCAATATTTATAACAGAATCTTTTTTTAATCTTGCAACTTCATAGATGTCAGATTCAGGAATATTATAATTTCCTGATACAGTAATTTTTTCATAGTTTACATTATTTCTCCATTTGTTTGCAAAGACAACAACCGCTGAAATTGAAAACAGAGAAACAACTATCAATACGAATAATTTTTTCTTAGTCATTAAACATACTCCTTTATAAATCTGTCACATAAAGAAGAAATTGAGCCCGCACCCATAAATACAACTGTATCATTTTTCTTTATGTTGTTTTTTAAGTCTTTCAAAAGTTCATTATCATCAGAGATATATTTTGAATTCTTATTATTCAGTTTTTTCAGTATCAATTCAGATGAAACTCCTTCAATTTCTTTTTCTCTTGCCGGATAAAGTTTAGCAAGATAAATTTCATCTGATATATCAAGACTTTCCGCAAATTCATTATAAAAATCTTTTGTTCTTGAAAACAAATGAGGTTGAAAAACTGTTATAACTCTTCCTTCAGAAATTTCCTTAAACGCTTTTAGTGTCGGCAATACTTCATTCGGATGGTGTGCATAATCATCAAAGACAGAAAAATCATTTTTATATTTGAGTTCCATTCTTCTTTTTACACCTGTAAATTCAGATAAGGAATTGTAAACAGTTTCGTAATCCAATCCGCATTCCAAAGAAGCGGATACAGATGCAGTTGCATTCTGAACATTATGAAATCCGTGCAATTTTATCTTGTATTCTTTACCATTCACTTTGAATTTACAATTTTCAATTCCATCTGAAAAATCAGTAATTTTATAATTATCATTTTCTCTTGCACCATACCAGATAACATCATTTCGGT
>DOWN01000068.1 GCA_003519545.1 Bacteroidota bacterium | reverse complement strand
ATTCAATACCTCTTATCTTCAATTAACGGATTTAAATTTAAATCTAAAAGCAGAATATAAAACTGATGATAAAATTTTTGATATAAAAAATCTCAGTTTCAAATCCAATTCTGATTTTAATTTAGATTCGCTTTCTATTTTTGCCAAAGCAGGAAGTGACAGTGTGGTTGAAGTAAAAAATCTGAAAATAATTACTGACCGTTCAAATATAAAAATTCCTTTTATTCGAATGGAAGATTTTAATCCTTTTGAAGGTGTAGTATATGAACATTTTGAAGATAACAAAATTACACTTGAACTGCTCACTGATAAATTTGATATGAAAGATTTGCTTTACTTTTTGCCGGATCTCGATTTTCTCGGCGGAAAAGTTTATCTCGATTTGAAGGCAAGCGGAGAATATGACGGAATAATCATTGATAAACTTGTTTTAAAAACTGATAACTCTACTTACAATTTCAGAGGCAAAGTTTTGAATCTTCATAATCCTGATAAACTTGCTTTTGATATCACAGGGCAGAATCTTGTTATTGATCCTAATGATACAAAAATTATAACACCGGGTTTACTTATTCCTGATTATTCATATCTTGGTGTAGTTACCGCAGATTACATTACTTATAAAGGAGAGCCGACGAGATTTAACAGTGAGTTTGACATTAAAAGTTCAGTCGGAAATATAAAAGGTGATATGTTTCTTGATGTGAACACGCCGCAGATTTCTTACAGGTTTGATGTTGATGCTACAGGTTTAAACATCGGGAAATTTCTAAAAGATAAAACACTTGAATCAAATTTAAATTTGACTGCAACTGCTTCAGGATTTGGATTTGATTACCGCACAATGAGATCTAATATTAATTATGATTTGAAAAATTCAAACATACTTAATAAACAAATTAATTCTTCAGGTGGTCAGGTAAATTTAAATTCAGGAAATGTTGATCTTGATGTTTTTATTCTCTCCCCTACACTAAATGGTAAAGTAAAAGGTACTGCGAATATCAGAAACATAGATAATCCTTCTTATGACCTCGCAGGAGATTTCAGAAATTTAGATATTTCGGATTTCACTCGTGAGCCTTCTCAAAAAAGTAATCTTACATTTAAGTTTGTTGCAAAAGGTTCAGGGTTATCACCTGATGAAATTGCCGGTAATTTTAAAATTGATTTTTCTCCGTCATCATATAATACATTATTTATTCCGGGAATTAATATAATGGCAGATGTTTCAAGCACAGCGGGAGAAAAAACTTTGAGACTTGAATCTGAAGTTTTGGATTTAACTGCAAAGGGTAAATTTGGATTTACGGATATAGGTTTGATAATTTCTAACAATCTTGATAAGTTAATGGCAGAGATTGAATATTACGCATCTCAAAAAGACACAAATACTTTTACCGATTCAATAAAAACTTTTACAACCCGTGATGTATCTAAAGTATATCCTTCTTCACCTGATGTAAATTTAACATACAATATAAATATAAAAGATTTATCAGAGATAGCATATCTCTATGATTCATCTTTTTCGATGACAGGAAATATTTCCGGAACAATCGTAAACAGCAACAACACTTTAAACATAACCGCTAAAGGAAATATTAATAAATTTATTCTTAAAGATTCTTCAATGATTGCATTCAATCCGCAAGTAAGTTTTGATTTTTCTAATAATCCGATGACTCCCGGATTGCAATCATTAAAATCTTATTTTGATATTTACACAGACAGTTTAAAAGTTGGTGCTAACAGGTTTGATTCAGTATATACAGATTTTGATTTTGTAGATTTCGATAATACTTTTCATATCTTCGGAAAGATGGACACATTAATTTTATTGAATACTAAAGGACACCTTGATTACATTCCCGGCGGAATTGCATCGAGAACTGACTCTCTTTATTTAAAATTTTCAAATTACGTTTTTAAGAACAGAAAGAATTTTGAAGTAGCATATTTTCAGAACGATACTGACAGAGTAGTTTCATTTAAAGATATGGAACTTGCGGTAGATAATCAAAGAATCTCTGTTGACGGATATTATTCTTTTGAAAAGAACAGTGATTTATCAGTAACAGGTAATAATATCAGCATAGCAGGGCTACAGTTAATCTCAGATCCTTATACAAAAAGAGAAAATCTGATTACCGGGAATGTCAGAAGATTTTTACTCGAATATAAAGGTACAATGTCTGATCCTGAATTTTATTCAGAGTTAAACACAGATCCTTTAATTCTCAGAAGAAAAGTTCTCGGAAGAATGGATGCTATATTTGATTACAAAGGAACTAATCTTAATATTGATTTATCATATTACAACAATCAAAACATCGGTAAACTTTTTGTAAAAGGAACGGCACCAATGATTTTGATTCTTGACGGAGATACTACTAAAGCACAGGATTCAACTTTTCTGAAACAACAGGTTAATTTAAATATTAATGCCGATAATTTTCAAATTGATGTTTTAAATCAGTTTGTTCCGACAATATCTAATTTAAGGGGTTCACTCGACGGGCAAGTTGATGTTAAAGGAACAGGAAATGATCCTCAACTTTTCGGTGAGATGACTCTTGATTCAACTTTTTTTGTTTTCGATTTAACGAGGATGGGATATGCTTTTGAATCTAAGTTTAAAACAAGCGGACAGAAACTTCTTGTAGATTATTCCAAACTTTATGTCCCTGATGAACCTACACAGTTTATCAATACAACCGGTTATCTTGATTTTACAAATCTTAATTTGAATGAAATTAATCTTGATATGAACGGGACATTACGAATTGTCGATAAAGATAATGGAATGACAAAGTTTGGTATCGCAGGTGACTTGATTGGTGGAAGCGGAAATCCAAAATTGAAACTTACAGGAAATTCCAAACAGGTTATTATTTCAGGAAATTTAATTCTCGTCAGCGGTAATGTTCTTATGAATCCTGTTACCGGAAAAGAATATGATATTTATAATGATGAGTTTCAATATGTTGTTACGATTGATTCGACAACTTTTAACAATCAATTGTATAAGATGCTCGACAGTGCTATTTCAAACTGGGAAATTCAGGATTACAATTCACTAAATCCGTTTCAAAGATTTTTTGTTCCTTATGACTCAGTAAGATATGGAGAACGCTCAAAAGGAATTATTTTAACTTATGATGTTCATGTTACAACTCAGGATAAGCCTTTATTCTTAACTTTTGTAGTTAACGAAAAAGCAAAAAATGAATTTGCAGGAAATGTAGATGTAGATTTATATGTTAATAACCGTGCAAATGAAAATGATATGATGGGATATGGGACTGTTGAGATTAAGGATAATTCGTATTACAGATTTTATAGAAATTTTGATGCAACGGGAACACTTGATTTTACTGGTGATATAAGAAATCCAAGACTAAATATTGATGCATCACTTACAACCACAAGTGCAGAATCTTCTTCTGATATTTCCGGAGATGTTGCTGTATATCAAGTTGATATGAAAGTTACCGGACGGGCACAGAATCTTGACCCTATAAAATTCACAGTTACAAAAAACGGAAATCAAATCGGTGGAAATGATCCTACTCAAGATGCGATTTCAATTATTTTATTCGGTTCACCTAATGCATCAACAAGTGGAATTGTAGGTTCATTAGGTTCTAATATAGGAAGTCTTCTTGCCTCGAGTTATGTATCTGATGCGATTCAAAAGGTTTTACCTTTCATTGTCAGCACTCAATTATCTTATGATAATACGACAGGCGGTTCAGTTTTTCAAAAAACAGGATTAAATGTTACTGCGGAATTTGGAGATGCAGTTGTCCGCTTCGGAGGGCAGGTATTTGATAGTTTCAATAATACAAATATTATTATAACTTATCCAGTTGGTAAACTTATAGGGCTATCCAGCAATCTTGTTTTACAGGTGGAAAGGATTAATAACACAGTAGGTACTTCAAGTTCTATTAATTTGCAAAACGAAAGAATAGGCGCCCTTTTGCAATACAAAATTAAATTCTGATTTAATTGAACAATCCGGTTTCTCAAAAAGTTTTAAATCTATTCAGAACCTATCCGAAAGATTCATTTCGAATTAATACAATCATTAAAAAATTAAAACTCAAAGATATCACAAAAGGTGAATTGCGTGGTTCTCTGAATAATCTTATCGGAGCAGGGCTTGTGGTAAAAAGAAATAATTTATATTCTTTAAATGAATTTGCCTCTCATAAAGATAAATCAAAAATTAAATCTAAGCACAGAAATAAAAAACCTCACAAAGAATTAATTCCCAAAAAAGTATCAGGAAAAAAACAAATTGAATTTACAAATCTCGATTTGAAAGTTTCCCAGGGAGAAATTGTAACAGTTACCGGCAAATATGAGTTTTACAGAGACAGAGGATTACTGATTGCCGACTGGCGATTGAAAAAAGAAATTATAATTCCTCATTCAGAGAATATCGGTGCCGAACACGGAGATAAAATATTAGTAGAGATAATAAATCCAAATGAACTTAAAAATGAATATTCAGAAATTTACGGTAGAGTTATAGAAATTCTCGGAGCAAGCGGAGAGATGGATGCAGAGATACTTGCTGTGATGAGAAAATTTAATTTAAGCAAAGAATTCCCTCTTGCAGTTAATGACGAAGCAAACAGAATTAAATTTAAATCTGAAACACGTGGAAGACTTGACCTGAGAGATGAAATTATATTTACAATTGATCCTGCAGATGCGAAAGATTTTGATGATGCTATATCACTTACAAAAAATGAAAACAGCGAATATGTTCTTGGAGTTCACATTGCAGATGTTTCTCATTACGTAAAAGAAAATACACCGCTTGATGCGGAAGCATTGAAAAGAGGAACATCTGTCTATCTTGTAAATTCAGTCGTGCCGATGTTGCCGGAAAAACTTTCAAATGATATTTGTTCTCTTAAACCAAATGTTGACAGACTTACTTACAGCGTATTTATAACATTAAATAAAAAATATTCCGTAAAAAGTTTTGAGATTTCTAAATCAATCATCAACAGCAAACGAAGATTTTCTTATGAAGAAGCACAGGAGATAATTGAAAAAGGCAAAGGCGATTATGTTAAAGAATTAAAAAAAATGATGGCAGTTTCTAAAAAACTTACTGAACTCCGCATTAAAGAAGGAAGTTTAGATTTTGAAACTAAAGAAGTAAAATTTGTCACCGATAAAAAAGGCAAAGTAATTTCGATAAAAATAAAAGAACGAATTGAAACGATGAGAATGATTGAAGAATTTATGTTACTTGCCAATAAATGCGTAACCAAATTTGTAACAAATTTATCAAAAGAGCATAAAACAACTTATCCGTTTATTTACAGAGTTCATGATAATCCTGATCCGGAAAAATTATATACACTTTCTGAATATGTAAAACAATTCGGATACGATATTAAAATATCTTTTCCGAAACCTGACAAGAATGAGTTAAAAAAACTTCTTGAAATAGTAAAAGGAAGACCTGAAGAATATGTCATTAATGATTTATTGATTCGCTCAATGGCTAAAGCGATTTACACAGATAAAAATATCGGACATTATGGTTTAGGGTTTGATGATTACACACATTTCACTTCTCCAATAAGAAGATATCCTGATTTAATGGTGCATAGAATTCTGAATGAATATCAGAAAGAGAAAAAAAATATAAAACCAAAAATTACGTTTTATAAAAAAGTCCTTCCGGACATTTGCAAACAAAATACTCTCTCTGAAATCAATGCAGTTAATGCCGAAAGAGATGTAATAAAACTAAAACAAATAGAATATATCTCTAAACATATCGGCGAAGAATTTGACGGAATGATTACGGGAATAATGGAACGTGGAATTTTTATAGAATTAAGCGAGATACTTGTTGAAGGTATGGTTAGATATAAAGATATGCCTGATGATTACTATGAGTTTGATGCCAGACGGCATATAGCAATCGGCAGAAGAAGAAGAAATGTATTGAAAGCCGGAGATATAGTAAGAGTAAAAGTTATAAGAGCAAATCTCGATAACAAAAAAATTGATTTTCTTTTAATTTAATCCGGTTACCCGGATTAAATTAATTCTTTTCCAAATCTTTCACTTCTTTTTTTATAACTTCCGATAAATTAATGTTTCCTGTTTTTGTAACCAAAATGTCATCTTCAATTCTGACACCTATTCCCTGATATTTCGCAGGAACACTTTTCATACCTTTTTTGAAATAAATTCCCGGCTCAATAGTAACAACCATTCCCGGTCTCAAAGTATCATTATCAAAAGTTTCACCATAACCATAAGGCACAGCATCATGCGTATCCAATCCCAAGTGATGTCCTACCCCATGCAGAATAAATCTTCCCGCTTCTTCTTTTTTTCTTATAATTTTAAGATCAACCAAAGCCGCAGCAATCAAGTCATCACAGAATTTTCTAATTGCAGAAAACCTGACTCCCGGTTTAACTTTTTTTATGCAAAGTTTATTTATTACCAAAACTTTTTCATAAACTTCTCTTTGTGCCTGAGTAAATTTACCTGATGCAGGATAAGTCCTCGTTATATCTGCACAGTAATAATTATATTCAGCCGCACTGTCTATTAATACCAAATCGTTCTCTTTAATTTTATCTCTGTTAGTTTCATAATGCAATGTGTTTGCATTGTTACCTGATGCCATAATCGTTCCGTAAGCATTATCTGTCGCACCTCTGTTTTTATAATTAAACTCAAGCAATGCCTGTGCTTGATATTCAAACATTCCCGGTTTAAGATTTTGTCTTAACTCTTCAAATGATTCGGCTGTAATATCCACCGCTTTTTGTATCTGTTCAATTTCAAACTCAGTTTTTACTTTTCGCATTTTACCCAAAATATGTGCCGCATCAATGATCTGGAAATGAAATGCATCAACCCTCAGCATATTCATAAATGAAGTCATATATTCTTTAAGTTCTCCGCTGATATCAAAC
>DOWN01000185.1:1562-5212 GCA_003519545.1 Bacteroidota bacterium | reverse complement strand
GGCATGCGGTGAAACACCTGACATTGTTTATAAGAATGGAAAAATTCATACATTTGACCAGCAAAATTCAATTGTTGAAGCAGTTGCCATAAAAGACGGAAAAATACTCGCTACCGGAAAAAACGATGAAATATTATCAAAATATAAAACTGAAAATGTTGTTGATTTGGAAGGGAATGTTGTTATTCCGGGATTTATTGATGCTGACGGCAATCTGATACAATATTCAATTAATTTAAGTTTAGTTGATTTAATTACCGCTAAATCAATTGCGGATGTAAAAAAACTTATGAGTGACAGAATTAAATTAGTGCCAAAAGGTACTTGGGTTGGCGGTTTAAATTTTAATTCACTGGAATTACCACTTGACTCACTTGATATAGATGTTTTAAATGAAATGTCCGGAGATCATAATTTATACATAGTTGATATTTTTCAAAATATTGCTTGGCTAAACTCAAACACATATAATAAATTACAAATAACCACAGAAACACCTAATCCTAAAGACGGAGAGATAATAAAATTTGAAGATGGCGATTTAGCCGGAGTTTTGACAGGTGAAGCAGTCAGATTATTAGAAACAGGAATTCTTGAAAATCTTGATAAATCCGAAATGAAAGATTTAGTGGCAAAAGGTTCACAGGAATTATTGAGATTTGGAATTACAGAAGTTCAGGACAGATACATAAATTCAAATTCTCTTGAGATTATCAGAGAGTTAATTAATGAAGAAAAATTTCCAATTAGGATGTATGCGGTATTGACAGCAGGCGAAAACACTTTCAATGAATATTTACAAAAGGGAATTGAAGTAAACTATAAAGATAAACTTACTGTCCGTTCAGTCTCACTTGATTACGACGGTTCTTTTTCAAATCAGGATGCTTTTTTAACTGAAGAATATAATCAGGAACCAAAACTGAGTGTTCCATATACAAATGAAAATGAAATTATAGATATAGTAAAAGCAGCCGCTAACAAAAATTTTCAGGTAAGAATTAAAACAGTAGGAGATAAGGCACTACAATCAACATTAAATGCTCTTGAAAGAGTTAAATCGGAAGTCAATTTAAATCAGAATAGAATAATATTTGAACATATAGAATTTGCTGATAAAAACGACATGAATAAATTTAAGGAATTTAATATTATTCCTTCCATCAGACCTGAAACCGCAATGTTTGATTATTTAAATATTGAAACACTTGTTAACAATAAATATTTATCAAAATGGGCTTTATGGAATACTATGCTGACAACATCAGGAAAAATAATTTCAGGATCGGATTTTCCTTTTCAACAAATTAATCCTTTAATACAGATTTATTATCTTACAAACAGACAACTTTTAGACACAACTATTAACGCCGCCGGTGGTAATGAAAAACTATCAATTGAAGATGCAATCAGGTCATATACTGTATGGTCAGCATTCGCTGCTTTTCAGGAAGAATACAAAGGAAGTCTTGAAAAAAATAAATTTGCAGATATGGTGGTTTTAAACGAAGATATATTCGCTGATAATAAAAAATTATTAAGTGCTAAAGTGAAATATACGATTATAAACGGAAAAATTGTTTACACTTTAAAGTAAATTTAGATGCAGGTTCAGGAAAAGATTACAAAGATTTTAGATATTATAAATTATTCGGCAGATTTATTAAAACAAAAAAATATTAAAAACGCCAGACTTAATGCAGAGTTGTTGATGGGTTATGTATTAAAATGTGACCGCCTTAAACTTTATATGGATTTTGATAAACCTTTGAATGAATCTGAAAGAAATGAATTTAAAAAACTTCTCTTAAGAAGGTTATCAAATGAACCGCTACAATATATAACCGGTGAAACAGAATTTTACGGATATAAAATTAAGGTTGACAATAGAGTTTTAATTCCAAGACAGGAAACTGAAATATTAGTTGAAGAAATACTTAAAGAAATCGATTCCGGCGAAAATCAAAAAATAAAAATTTTCGAAATCGGAACAGGAAGCGGATGTATATCTATTGCATTAGCCCGTGAGTTAGAAAAAAAATCTAAAGATTATGAAATTACATCTATTGATATTTCACAAGATGCAATTAACCTTGCTTTAGAAAATGTTGAATTAAATAAATTAAATTCAAACAAAACTAAATTTCTTAATGAATCTGTTTTTGATTTAAACTATGATTTGAACGAATATAATTTTATAATTTCAAACCCACCTTATATTTCCAAAAATGATTTTGAAAATCTTGATAGCGAAGTCAAAGACTACGAACCCTCAGTAGCGTTGACAGATAACGGGGACGGATTTAAATTTTATGAAAAAATATTTTCGATTGCAAATAATTTAAAAAAAGGTTCTTTTATTTTTTGTGAATTATCTTTTAACTCAAAAGAGAAAATTGAAGAATTATTACAAAAGTTTAACATAAAAAATTATAATTTTACTAAAGACTTATCAGGAATTGACAGGGTTTTAAAAATTAATATATGAAGGCAGTAATTCAAAGAGTAAAGTTCTGTGAAGTTGTTATAGATGACAAAGTTTATAGTAAAACTGGGGAAGGTCTGCTTGTTTTGCTCGGAGTTGTGAAAGGTGATGAAGAGAAAAATATGAGAGAGTTAGCAGAAAAAATTATTAACCTCAGAATCTTTCAGGATGAGAATGAAAAAATGAATTTAAGCGTTAAAGATATTAATGGTGAGATAATGATAATAAGTCAGTTCACTTTATGCACAGATGATAACAAAAGCGGAAACAGACCGAGTTTTACAAATGCTGAAAATCCGGAGAAAGCAGAACAAATGTATGATGAATTTACAGAATATATTAAAAATAGTTTTAATCCTGAAAAAGTAAAAACAGGAAAATTTGCTGCTGATATGAAGATTAATTTATTAAACAACGGACCGGTAACCATTATACTTGAAAGATGAATAAACGAAAAAGAGAATATAAAATTTTAATGATAGGTGCGGGAAATTTAGGTGGAAATTTATTACCGGTATTGCTTAAAAAATTCGATTCAGTTAAGATTATAAACAGGAACAAATTAGGCAATAAAGAATTAAAGAAAATATATAAATTAAATATAGAAACAAACTATAACAAAGATGATTTAAAAAATTCAGATGTAATAATTTTTTGTATTCAGGACAGATATATTGATGGTGTTTTTAAATAAATTATCAATTCAGGAATAAATTTAAAAGATAAGTATTTCATTCATTTTAGCGGTTCTTTAAGTTCTGAGATTTTTAAATCAAATAAGGTTAATAAGAGTAATGTAATATCAGCCCATCCGATTCAGAGTTTTGCAGGTTGGAAACGAAACGGAGATGTGTTATTCAGGAATATAACAATGGGCATAGACGGAGGCGAAAATGCTTTTGCTTTGATAAAATATATTTTCAAAGAATATAAAATTAAATATTTAAAAATTAATCCAAAGGATAAGACTTTATATCATATTGCAAGTGTGATTGCATCTAATTTTTTAGTTACTCAGTTTCATCTCATACAAAAAGTAATAAAGAAAATTGGTTTAAAACAATTAAATTCTTTTGATATATTTGAACAGATTATATTAACAACACTCGGAAATATAAAAAATAAAGGAATAAAAGACTCATTGACGGGACCTGTAAAAAGAGGT
>DOWN01000185.1:0-1448 GCA_003519545.1 Bacteroidota bacterium | reverse complement strand
GTATTAATATTATTACTGATGATGGGAAGTAATGTGTTTTCACAAACTACTGAAGACACTCTAATTACTACACAACCTGATGTTACAATAAACAAAACAATTACAACCCCGAATGTCGGCGGTGTATTCATCTCACCTAATTTAGGATTTTCGTTTCCATTACAAAGTTTTGCTGAAAATTCAAAATCAGGATTCTCACTTGGAGCAAGACTTGAGTTTGCATCGACAAAAATTTATCCTTTCGTAATCGCGGGAACTTTTGATTATACTACATATCCCGGTGGTGAAGAATTTAAATCAACAAATTTTCTAAATTCTGCAAATACTACAATAACATCTTTTGGCGGTGGGATTGATATAATTCTGACAAAATTTATAAAAACTGATTTCACTATTCCGATTTTAGGATTAGAAGCAAAAATGATGAACATATCGAGAAAGATTGATCCTGAATCAAACAACCCGGGATTACCTTTAAATGAAAGTATTTTGGCTTATGGTGGAAGTTTAGGGTTTACTTTGTTTGTTTTTGATATTGTTACGGGATATACTTATGCTAAAGACTATTCAAGTATCAATGTGAAATTCAGATTCCATTTCCCGGTAGCGAAGTTTTAAAATTTTCTGCCTTTCCAGTCAATCGTACCGCCAAAGATAAAACTAAACGGTAATAAAAGTCCGTAAAACGCAAAATATATTTCATAAAAAAAGTAATATGGTAAAAGATTTTTCAGTTTTAATCTGAAAATGACCGGTAGAATTAATAATAATTCAGAAAATATTTTAATCAGAATTAATGTTAAATAAATTAAAGGATCTAAAATAAATAACCCGAAGACAAGTGTGAGATTCATAAGGTATAATTCCAAACCCATTAAATAACCGAGCATATTAATTTTTAATCCGCCTTTAAACCATCTTTTTTTCTGTTTATATAAAGTTTTTAAATCTTTACACGCTTCAGTCCACACACGTCTTTTATAATTTACAGGGTATTTAATTTTGTATTTTTTGAGTTTATAAATTGCTCTCATTAAAGCAAAATCTTCTGTAACAGAAAATTCAATTCCTGCATATCCGCCGACTTCATTATAAGCAGATTTTCTGAAAGATAGATTATTTCCTATACAACTTAAAGTTTTATTGATTCCGGTACTTCCTGAAGCAAGAGAAAGCAGATAAACCCAATCGAGTGCCTGAAGTTTGAAAAAAAATGAATCAGTAAATTTTATATTTGTGAAACCGCAAACCATTGCCGTATTTTTATCATAATATTTTGCAGTTTCAAAAATCCAATCAGGAGGTATTTCACAATCCGCATCAGAGGTAAGAATGATATCACCTTTGGCAATTTGAATTCCCGTATCTATCGCATTGGCTTTTCCTTTAAGGTTTGATGTTTCTGAATCATTGGAATCTATTATTACAAAGTTAGAGTCCTTTCCCGC
>DOWN01000054.1 GCA_003519545.1 Bacteroidota bacterium | reverse complement strand
CTGCTGAATCTGTTCAGAAAGTTTCTGCTGAGCTTCAGTAAGACCGGTAACAGGTTTTACTTCCTGTTTAGGTTCCGGAGTTAAAGAAGATAACTGATTGAAAATATCAGCAGTTTTTTTCTCTAAAGATTCTTTTGAATCCTGAATTTTTGAAGTTTCAACATCAGATTTTTTAGATTCAAATTCTAAACCTGTTTTTTCTAATATTTTCTTTTCTTCAGGAGATTTTTTCTCGTATAAATTTTTAACTCTGTTTTCAATTTCAGCGATCATATCATCAACAGAAACCGGAGTTTTTGGTTTATCTTCATCAACTAATAAAGGAGTCTCATCTTTAACATTTTTTACAGTTTCAGTGCTGATTTTAACTTCAGTTTCATCAACTAATAATTCGTTTTCAGGAATTAAGTCTGCATCAAGTAATTGTTTAAAAAATCTATCGAACATTGTGTCATACTTACCGTCCATTTTCAGATAGTCATGGTATTCATCAAGTAATTCGTTAGTAGGGACAACATCACCAAAACTTAAATTCAAAAACTTTTGGAAACTTTTTCTATCAGCTACCTCGTGTTCAAACGGAAACTCACCTAAACCGTAAAGTTCTCTCAATACTAATGATTTCACAATCATTAATAAATCGAAAGACTTGTCAAGATTAGAGTTTTTAACAGAATCTTCAATCGGATTCAGTAAACCGCTCCAGTTGATTTCCTGGTCAATTTTACCTAAAACATGTCCGTTGTGTTTTCTGACATACTTTCTCAGAAGATCCACACTTCCCTGTTTGATTTCGATATCTGTTATTTGGTAACTGCTCATTTTAGTTTGTTTTATTCAATTACTTTACTTTATTACGCAAGTTTTGTGCCATAATTTTAGCATCGTTCATATTTTTAAAGTCACCAATTATAATTCTGTATGTATTTCCACTTTGACCAATTAATACCTTATAATCTTTAACTAAACCCTTGATTAAACTGTGTCTTATTTTAGCCTGCTCTAATGAATTGAAGGCAGATTCCTGCACTTTTAAAGTGCCGTCTTTATACTCATCAATCACAACATTTAACTCAGTGTTGGGATTTCTCATAAGTATATTATTTATATCAAAGTTAAACATATCACCTGAAGTTTGGACTTCAGGTGTTTGAGTTAACTTATTTTCATTTATATTAGTAGGAATATTTTGATTTATGACATTACTCTGATTTACCAGAGGTTGAGTTTGATTAATAGTCTGCTGACTATTGTTAACCGGAGGTAAATTGTTATTAGAAGTCGGATTTGACTGACCTTTTAGAGTAGCCAAGACCGCAGGAGCATTCTGTTCAGAAGGCTGAGTAGTCGCGTTATTTACGAATAATACAAAAATACCGCCTAAAAACACCATTAATATGAACATAACACTCATCATTCTGAGGTTATGAGTACCTGATTTTTTGAGACTTTTCTTTTGTTCTTCGTCATCATATCCCGGAATAGCGATATCTTCATATTGAGGATACGGATCTTCTTCCTGGAATTCTTTAGATTCATTTAGTTTTTTAATATCTTCGAGTTCCTGATCAGAATAATGTTTCATAACTTCAGGTTCATATACAGGAGTTTTACCTGTTTTTTTCTTGGAAGTATCTTGTCTTTTTTCTGATTCCACTGATTGAGATTCTAAATAATGAAAAGCTTTTCTATTAAATGCCATACCTGTACCTGCGAAAGGAATATAAGAACCGATAGATTGTCTTACAATCATATCTTTGGTGTGAAGTTCAGCAAAAGCGTCACACATTGTTCTGTGGAACATCTTCCCGAGTCTTGATTTGATTGGGATTACAGGAATTTGAACAGCGTAGTTACCTTTATACATAATAAGGTAATTATATAATTTCAATGATAACGGATGGATGAAATCTTCCGCATCGTGAATTAAAATCACATCAAACTCACCGAATTGTCTTTCATATTCTTTAACGCAAGTGAAAGCGTTATTCAAATTATCCGCTTTCGTTGTAGGACCGTCCTGAGGATTTAAACAAAGAACAACTCTCTGGTCTTTTCTTGCAATTTCTCTAACAACTTTAACAGTTTTAAGGTCATTCGGATATACAGCAAGGAAAAATCTATAATTTTCATACCGGAGTTTTTTCAAAGCGATGGTGAGAGTTCTACCGATCACTTTATCTTCCTGCCAAGCACCGATCATAATAGCGATAGGTCTTTCCGGTTTTGAGGTCAATTCCGAAAAGGAAGGCATATCTTTTTTATATCTTCTTCTATTAAACCAGAAGAGAATATCCATAAACAAGTCATCAATACCGGAGACAACCAGCAAGATAACCGTAACCCACAAGATGATATGAAAAATGTCTGTTAACATGATGTTATAATTAAACTTTTGTTTTTATATATATTTAAACACATTTTAAAATATACTGAAATATCCGACAACGAAACCTGCTCTAACCTGGAATGTATTTTTTGATTCTGTACCATTTTCATTTCTCAAAAACACTTTATTAGTTGCTTCCACGAACAAAGATGGGAAGTGTTTAATATTAGGAGCAAATTGTATGCCACCGGCAAATTCCAAATAATTGTTAAATTCAAGGTTTTGAGAGTCAAAATTACCGTTTTGTCTTAAATAGAACTCAAAATAAGAATAACCGCCGAGCATAAATCTAAGACCTTCTTTTAAGAAACCCTGACCGAATAAATTTCTATATTTATAATCATAAAGAGCGGCACCGTAGAACTGCAGATAGAGCCATTCTTTTTTAGATGCATTAGGAGCAAGGAAAGTCGGAGGAGCGTTGAAAGTATTTCCGAAAGAGAAAACCGGTTTAAAGTTAAAGCCCTGTTTTTCTCTGTCAAACTGAGAAACGTATCCTGCTCTGACTTCCAGAGCCATATTATTATTAATATTATATTTTAAGAAAGCACCACCTTCAACATATCTGTCATTAAGAATATTTTCTTTATTTGATTTACTATCAAGATAAACATCACCGTAAAAACCCGCTGTTAAACTTCTTGCTATTTCAAAACCGTATTTACCTAAGAAATTTGAAATGTAATTTTGCTGATAAGAATCATAAGTATTATAAAAATAGATATCCACGATTTGAGGAATTCGTGAAGTTCTGTTCATATCATCAATCGTTTTGATTGAATTTAAAGCCTGAGTTTTTTCAACAGAAAAGATTGAGTTATCAGCAACGTATTTGAATCTTTCTTTTGCTCTTGAGTATTGCTGCATTTCATAATAGAGATATGCGAGTTGCATTTGAATTTTAGTATCAGAAGGATTTGTAATGAGATACTGTTCAAAGTAAGGAATTGCAGCGTCTTTGAAGCCTTGATTTAAAAGCGAATATGCTTTATTCAAGTTTTCATTATTTGATTGACTTGTTACATTACCCTGATTAGTAGTTACATTTTTATTAGGGTTAAGAATATTATTGATGTCAGAAATTTCAGAAGATGCAGATTTTAATTCTTCAGATTTAAGAGAAAGATTATAAACTTTAGTGAAATAATCGAGTGCTTTGTTATAATCAGCTTTGCCTTTGTAAAGATAACCGAGTTGCAATAAAGTTTTAGTATCGTTAGGATTTGATTTTATATGTTCTTCGAACAGAGTTATCGCAGCATCGTTTTGCCCTTTGTTAAGTAAGTCATAAGCTTGAGTTAAGGTTCCACCGGTAGAAGTAGTAGAAGAACCGTTCATCATATCGAGTTCTTGTCTTGCAGCGAATACATCATCAGAACTTGTAGAGTTATTAACGACATATTCAAAATATTTTTTAGCGACTGCTTGATTTCCAAGATTTTTATGAATGTAAGCGAGTTGGAGAACGATTTTAACTTCACCGGGATTTTTGGTGACATAATTTTCGAATAACTCGGCAGCTTCAGAATTTCTCCCTTGATTGAGATATTCATAAGCCAATTCCAAGTCCGGATCACTTTGCGATCTCGCTAAATCCGAAAAAGAGAAAGTTAAAACTAAAGTAAAAATTAATGTTCTTATAACTCTTAACATTTTAATATTTGTTTTCAGGGTTTTCATATTAAAATTATTTTAAAACTTACAGTATATTATGCCAAAACTGTGCCAAAGTTTTGAAGTAAAATTAATTTTAAATATATGTTTTAACAAAGTTTATTTTTAATGAATTTAGTTTAAAATTATAGTTTTAATCTATAAAGTATATATACTATGTTATTGTTTTAACTTATATTTAATATAACTAACAGCTTCAAGAATTCTCGGAGACGGTCTGAACAGGAGATTTTCGTCCACGAAGATAATTTTTTTATTTTTTATGGCATTTGTGCCTTCAAATTTATTGTTAAGTTCGGAAATTTTTTCCGTCATTTTTTGATAATTTGTTGTATCACCTGCAAGAATAATAACATCCGGATTTTTAGAAATAACATCTTCCTGACTGATTTGAGGATATTGAATACTTCCCTCTTCATAAATATTTTTTAGACCGGAGAGTTTTATAATTTCGTTAATAAACGTTTCCCCGTTAGCAGTCATAACAGGATTAGAGCAAATTAGGATAAGTGTTTTATTTCCTTGTAAATTTTTTTTTAAGTTATTGTAAAATATCGAATCGGAAAGAATTTGATTTTTAACATTTATTAGAGAATCAGATAAATTTTTTGCGGATTGATTTTTATTAAGAAGTTTTCCGTAGTCGTTTATCATATTTATTATATCATCAAAAGTTCTGGGATTGTTTGCAATAATTTTATAACCGAGATCATTGAGAGCTTTATACTGAGGTCTGTTAACATCTTCTGCAGTTAACAAAATTACATCCGGATTTATAGAAGCGATAAGTTCATAATTCGTATTTACATATCCGCCTAATTTTTTTTTGCTGCTGACGGCAAGCGGATAGTCACAGAAATCAGTAACACCAGCGAGCAAACTATCGGCACCTATGAAATAAATAGTTTCAGTAATATGTGGAGCGAGGGAAATAATTTTTTTAGGAATAGAATCGAAAGTAAAATTTTTATTCAGGTCATCGGTGATAGAGACGGATTGATTTTGATTTACATCAGAATTTTTAGAGCATCCGAAAAGAATAGAGAAACACAGGCAAAAGAAAAGAGTTGAAAAAAATTTTTTATTTATCGAGAAGTTGAGTTTTGAAAATGAAAAATTTAGATCAGGAATTTTGTTATCCGGAAACACTAAAATTGTGAGAGATTAATTGAGTTAAGAATGTAAAATACTTAAAAGATTTAAAAAAATAAGTAGAGAATTGAAGGAGGTTATTGTACTCCTCAATTGTCGAAAACGATACAAGGTTCACCACGAATTATCACTAATTTAACGAATTACACAAATTATTTGGAAAAAATTTGAATTTAAGTTGCAAACATTAGAAAATTTTTTCCTCTCATTAAGGATTCTCATTCTCTCTCACAGGAGTTCCAACTTTTCTCACAGGAGTTTCAACTTTTCTCACAGGAGTTTCAACCTCTTCACAGGAGTCTATCGAAAGGGACTCTTGCGATACTCTACCGCAGAAATCTCAACTTCTTCCAAAGGTGTCTAAACCTCTTCCGAAGGTGTCTCTTGGAAGGGACTACCTCTCCCGCAAGAGTCTCCTGAAAGGGACTCCTGCGATTGATTATATAGTTTTTATATAATATTTATAGTCAATGATTTGAAATCATTAGCATATCAAAACAGAAATTTTTTCTGAATATTTTTTTGAAAAGAGAATTTTAAATTTGTGAAATGCAATTGGTTTAAATTAAATTAATAAAATAAATTACGAGGTTTAATAATTGATTTCGAAAATGACATTGGACTCACGAAAAATATTTTTACTTGATGGAATTGGAGGATTGATAACTTCATTTATGTTGTTTTTAGTTCTCAGAAATTTTGAAGAATATTTCGGAATGCCCGGGAACGTATTGATATGGCTATCTGCACTGGGATTAGTATATGGGATATATTCATTAAGTTGTTATTTTTTTGTGCGGGCGGACTTAAAAATATTTTTGAAAGTGATAGCGGTTGCGAATGTTATTTATTGCTTGATAACAGGATTATTAATTTATGTTCATTACAATTCGCTGACAAGTTTAGGAGTTATATATTTTGTAATTGAGATTTTTATTATTTTAGGATTGGTTAGGATGGAGTTTAGGTTGGTTGGTGGTGAGTGAAGGAACAATTTTTATATTTATAAAATTAAAATTTTATGAAGTCAAAAAAGATTTTTAAAATTACTTTACTTGTTGTAGTATTAGTTGCTGTGATTGCAGGGGGTATATATGCAAAGAAAAGATACCTTGATCCGAGAATAAAATTATCAAGTGCAAATGAAGAGGTTCAACGATTAGACAATAAAAATCAGTTACAAGAGTGGGATTTGATATTTCACACTTCGCAATCGAGACAATGTAAAGCAGTTCAACTTGCAACTAAATCAATTTATACACATTGTGGATTAATAATTAAAAGAAACGGAGAATTTTATGTATTGGAGGCGGTTCAACCTGTGAAGTTAACAAGATTGAGGAATTTTATAGCAAGAGGTAAAGATAATGAATATGTTATTAAGCGATTGAAAGAATCTGAAAAAATATTAACACCTGAAGTTAAAGAAAAAATGAATAAGATAAGTAATGAGTGGGTTGGGAAAAATTACGATTTAACATTTGAGTGGAGTGATGATAAGATTTATTGTTCAGAATTGATTTGGAAAATATTTCAAAGATCAGCCGGGATTGAAGTCGGGAAGATTCAGAAATTAAAAGAATTTGATTTAACGAGTAAAGAGGTGAAAGAGATTATTCAACAAAGATATGGAGTAAAAA
>DOWN01000156.1:973-8284 GCA_003519545.1 Bacteroidota bacterium | reverse complement strand
AATTAAATTATTATAAAATATATATTACTTACAGGGAGAAAAATATATTTTATTAATTACTTAGTTTCTACAACATCTGACTCTTAAATGAAAAAAAACCTCAAAAAAATCTCAATTTTGCTCATTATTTTAGTAATAGGAGTATTATTAATAGTCCCCAAACTTATTTCAGGAAAAAAAGAAGAAGAAACCAGATCTGGCAATCAAAATCAGCAACTTCCTGTTGATGTGTATGTTGTCAAACCTGTTGAACTTGATAATAAAATTTCTACAATCGGTACAATTGTTGCAAATGAAAGTGTTGAAATAAAAAGTGAAATAACCAAAAAAGTTACAGGTATATATTTCAAAGAAGGTACTTTTGTTCCGAAAGGAAAAACACTTTTTAAACTTGATGATTCGGATTTAAGAGCAAGACTCAGGAAACTTGAAATAGAAGAGGAACTTGCCATCAAATCTGAAGAACGAGAAAGAACATTGCTGGAAAAAGGTTTGACTACACAGGAAGAATATGATATAAGAATTAATACTCTTGAAAGAATCAGGGCAGATATAGATTTGGTTAGCATTGAATTATCAAAAACATATATCAAAGCACCATTCTCGGGTATAACAGGATTCAGAAATGTGAGTATCGGAAGTTTAGTTTCAAACTCAAATGTTCTGACTAATATTCAGGATATATCAAAAATTAAAATTGATTTTTCAATACCTGAAAAATATCTGAATGCTTTCAAAAGAGGACAAACAATTAAATTCAAAGTTGATGGAATAGATGAAGAATTTACGGGTGAAGTTGTAAGTTTTGATCCGAGTTTAAATGAGAATACACGCAGTATAACTTTGAGAGCGATTGCAAATAATAAAAACGGAAAGTTATTGCCGGGTACATTTGTAAAAGTAAATCTTGAACTTGAAAATATTTTAAATGCTATTATGGTACCAACTGAAAGTATTGTTCCTAAATTAAAAGGTCAAAGTATTTTTGTAGTAAAAGATGGTATAGCAGTTTCCACAGATATTGAAACCGGATTAAGAACTGAAAAGGAAATTCAGGTTTTAACAAATTTAAATCCCGGTGACACAATAGTGACCACCAATCTTTTAAGAATCCGTCCCAATTCAAAAATTAAAATCGTAAACGTAAACTAAAATTTAAGAATCTATGCGTTTATCAGAAGTTTGCATAAAGAGACCTGTATTATCAATTGTGATTTCAATTGTATTGGTATTATTTGGAATTGTTGGATTTTTACAACTTGAAGTAAGAGAATATCCGAATGTAGATCCTCCTATTATTACGGTAAATACAAATTATCCTGGAGCAAACTCAGACGTAATTGAAGCACAGATAACTGAACCACTTGAGCAGTCAATAAATGGTATTGATGGTATCAGAATTATGTCAAGCACAAGCCGTGAACAACAAAGCACGATTAGAATTGAATTCGATTTAAGTAAAGATATTGACGCTGCCGCTAATGATGTGAGAGACAGGGTTTCAAGAGTTTTAAGACAATTACCTCCGGATGTTGATAATCCTTCAGTTGAAAAAGCAGATGCTGATGCCGTTCCGATTATAATTGTTTTTGTAAGCAGTGAAAGCAAAAATATTTTAGACGTAAATGAATTTGCACAGAATGTAATTGTAGAAAGAATTCAGACAATTCCAGGTGTTAGTTCTGTCAGAATTTTTGGTCAGAGAAAATATGCAATGAGATTACGTTTAAATCCCGATAAACTTGCCTCATATAAAATCACACCTCTTGAAGTTCAAAATTCACTTCAAAGTGAAAACATTGAATTACCTTCCGGAAGAATTGAAGGAGATAATACAGAACTCACAATTAAAACATTCGGTAGATTATCCACACCGGATGAGTTTAATAATATTATTATAAAGGAAGAGAACGGAAACATAATTAGATTTCAGGATATAGGAATTGCAGAATATGGAGCAGAGAATGAAAGAAACGAAGTAAAATCAAGAGGAGTATTAGGTGTTAATCTTGCTATACTACCACAGCCCGGTGCTAATGTAATTGCTATCTCGGATGAGTTTAATAAAAGGTATCAACAAATTTTAGATGAACTTCCGAAAGATATGGATGCGGAAGTAGTTTTTGATTTTACAACTTTCGTCAGAAACACTGTTAAAGAAGTTGAAGAAACTATTTTTATTGCATTCGGACTTGTTGTTTTAATTATTTATTTATTCCTGCGTGACTGGAGATCTACTTTCATTCCGGTTATCGCAATTCCTGTTTCAATAATTGGATCTTTCTTTATTCTTTATCTTGCGGATTATTCCATTAACGTTTTAACTTTATTCGGTGTAATACTTGCTATAGGTCTTGTGTGCGATGATGCTATTGTTGTTCTTGAGAATATATATGCTAAGATTGAACAAGGAATGGATCCTGTGCAGGCAGCATTCAAGGGTTCTAAAGAAATATTTTTTGCAGTTGTGACAACAACGGTTTCACTTGCGGCAGTATTTCTGCCTATTATGTTTTTACAGGGTTTAACAGGAAGTTTATTCCGTGAGTTTGCGGTGATGATAGCAGGATCTGTTTTGATTTCCTCACTTGTTGCGTTGACTCTAAGTCCGATGTTAAGTTCGAGATTATTAAGAAGGCATGAACCAAGTTGGTTTTATAAAAAAACTGAACCTTTTTATATTTGGCTGACAAATCTTTACAAAAAAACTCTTACTGCTTTTATGGAAGTAAGATGGGTATCTTTTGTTTTAATAGCCGGAATGTTTTTCTTAATTTACTGGTTAAACTCAACGCTCAAATCTGAACTTGCACCTTTAGAAGACAGATCAAATCTTAGAATACAAGTGACAGCACCTGAAGGTTCATCATTTGAATTTACACAAAAATACATAAGAGAAATTGGTCAGTTTGTTATAGATTCAATTCCCGAAGCAGAATTTCCAATCGAAATAGTTGCAGGAGGTGGCGGTAACAACGCAGTGAATTCAGGTGTTGTAAATATTTATTTGACTGATCCTGCAGACAGAAAAAAATCACAAGAAGATGTATTCAGAAAATTATCCCGTGAGATAAATCAGTTTTCAGGTGTAAGAGCATCTGTTTCACAACCTCCTACAATCGGTAACAGATTTGGCGGACAGCCTGTTCAGTTTGTAATTCTTGCACAGAACTATGATAAACTGATTGAAGTATTACCAAAATTTTTGGATGAGGCGAATAAAGATCCGCGGTTACAGTTTGTAGATGCTAATCTGAAAATTAATAAACCTGAAATTTCATTAACTATTGACAGAGAAAAAGCAGCGGCACTTGGTGTATCTGTTGAAGATATAGGAAGAACTTTACAGATTGCTTTTGGTGGTCAGAGGATGGGATATTTTCTTAAGGATGGAAAACAATATGAAGTTATAGGTCAACTTGACAGAAGATACCGAGATAACCCTGATGATTTAAAATCACTTTTTGTAAAGAATAATAAAGGTGAACTTGTGCAACTTGATAACGTGGTTTATACAGAAGAGCAAGCAGTTCCTACGCAAAGATTCAGATATAACAGAAGTGTTTCCGCGACAATATCAGGCGGATTAAAACCCGGATATACTCTTGGTGACGGGAATGCCGCGATGAAAGAAATTGCGGATAAACTTCTTGACGATACTTTTTCAACAGCGTTTGACGGTCAGTCAAAAGATTTTGAAGAAAGTTCTTCAAGTTTACTTTTTGTATTTTTGTTTGCAATTTTAATTATCTATTTAATTCTTTCGGCTCAGTTTGAAAGTTTCCGTGATCCGTTTATTATTATACTCACAGTTCCTCTTGCTGTTGGAGGTGCGATGTTATCTCTTTGGTATTTTGATATGACAATGAACATCTTTAGTCAGATTGGAATTATTATGTTAATCGGTCTTGTTACAAAAAATGCAATTCTTATCGTTGAATTTGCAAATCAAAAAAAATCAGAAGGTTTAAATAAAATTGATGCTGTGTTGCTTTCAGCAACTCAGAGATTTCGTCCGATACTTATGACAAGTTTTGCAACTATATTCGGTATTTTACCAATTGCATTGGGATTAGGTGCGGGTAGCAGAGTTTCACTTGGTATTGCTGTTGTAGGCGGATTAATTTTTTCAGGATTTTTAACGCTATATATTGTACCTGCTGTTTATTCATATATCTCAAGCAGAAAAGTTTTCAAAGAAGTTGAACCTGAAGAATATCCGGTAGCAGAACCGGCATTAGATTAATATTTAAATACGGCGGTAATATATACCGCCGTAAAAAATATTTTAGTTTCCGATAATATTTCCTGACATTCCGTCATAACTATCTACTTTCACCCATTCATAATTTCCATCATTATTTTTTCTCACAATCCAGTAATCAAAATTACCAAACTGTCTGTCACCGGATGCATTTAAATGAGTCCAACCTGTCAGTCCAAAATAATTTGAAGCCATTCCTGTAAAAGAATTTTTTATTACAAATATGTCTTTTGAAAAACCATTTGAAATCTGTGATAAATAGACTAACCATAAAGCATCATAAGTTGCCAATGCAAATGCATCTGCTTCTATTCTTGTTGATTCATATATTGCTTTTTTCACAGGCATCCATTTTTCAGACGCGTTATTATCCAATCCAAAAATCGGGCAAGGATAATCTACTCTGATTGCAAAATCAGATGCGACGGAATTTGAAATTAAAACTTTGCTCAAGGCAGCCCCGTCACTTCCATACCATTTTACTTTTCCTAAATCTGAACTTTTGGAAGCCTCTCTGAATAAATCCATATTTTCATCAAATGCTGCAAGATATATTCCAATTTGTGAATTTGGAAATTTTGTAAGTGCTTCTGATAATTTAGTTTTAATATTAGCGACGATATTTTCAAAATTTTCTGAATCATCAGTGTAAGTAACAGGTTCTGACACAAGAATTTTTTCGCTTAATGCAACATCATATACTGATTTATATAATCCTTCGTTTCCTATATCAAGTCTGTAAACAGGAATTATGTATTTTATATTATCATCCGTTATGAGTGAAGTAATTGCTTTTGATTCGCTGAAATCATCGGGACACATCCTGAAAATATTATCATCATGTGTTGATAAATTACTTGCCGTGCTACTTTGACTTATAATTAAGATATTGTTTTCATCAGCATATTTTTTTATCGCAAATATTTCGGCACTTGATTGAGGTCCGATTATTATTTTATACCCTGCCAAACTCAATTCCTTTAACTTATCAAGAGCAGTTTGAGGATCGAGTTTTGTATCTTCAATTCTCAAATCTATTTTAACTTTTGAATTTACTGAAGTAAGATATTTATCAATATCTGACTTGGCAATTTCGAGTGCAGTTTTACTGTTGATTCCCAGCGAACTCCATTCACCTGTGAGTGATAACAAAGCACCAATTTTTATATCCTGTGAATATAAATTGGTAATTGTTAATAATGCAAAAATGAGGAAATATATTTTTTTCATATTTTGTTATTTATTAATTTTTCCTGAATAAACCTGTGTTACATAATCAAACGAAACAGAATTGTTTGAATTATATTTATCAAAAATAATTTCTAATTCTGAAATCATTGCCTCGTAACCTTCGTCATTTTCATTAGGTGCATAAGATGATGATAGCAGTCTTCCTTTTAAACCAATAAAATCAAATTTTTGTGAATTTTCAAATTCTTTATATTTAAATTCAGAATCAAAAAAATCCTTTACGGTTTTATGATTTATATTATTGTGTTTTACTTTTTTATAATCCGTCCCGTGAGTTTGTAATAATTTTTCATATGCAATTAAAAAATCCGAATCTTCTTTTCTTGTATTCCAAACAAAGACTGCATATCTTTCTGGTTTTAAAATCCTTATAAATTCAAGTTTTGATTTATTCAAATCAAACCAGTGGAATGCCTGAAAACCCGTTATTAAATCAATAGAATTATTTTTTAAATTTGTAGTATCTGAATTTCCATCAATTGCCTGATAGTTTTTATATCCCGAAAATAATTTTTCTGATGCATCCCGCATTTCTTTATTAGGTTCAACTCCAAATACTTTATATCCGAATTTTAAAAACAATTCACAGGAAATGCCAGTACCTGAACCAATATCCGCAATTACATATTCCGCTTTTAAAATTTTTTCAGTTTCAAGATAATCAATTATTTTATCAGGATAACCCGGTCTGTATTTAATATAGTTATCAACTCTGTCTGAAAATCTTTCTAAAGGATTTTTTTCCAATTAACTGTTTAACTTTAAGTTCAAAAATTTAACGGCATTATTAAACAAAATTTTTTCTTTTGAATCAACGGAAATATCATCAGATTCTTCAATCAATTTACCAGGAATTGCTTCACCTAAAGGAAACGGATAATCTGAACCAAGCATAATTTTTTCATCGCCGAATAATTTTATCAAGTGTAATAAGGCATATTTATCATGAACGAGCGAATCGAGATAAAATTTTCCTAAATACTGTTCGGGTGATTTTTTATTATCAACAGCAACCAGATCAGGTCTTACATCAAAACCATGTTTTATTCTTCCGATAGTAAAAGGAAACGAGCCACCGCCGTGAGCAAAACAAACTTTCAGTTTCGGAAATTTTTCAAACACACCTCCGAATATCATTGAACAGATTGCAAGAGATGTTTCAGCAGGCATCCCGACAAGCCATGGAAGCCAGTATTTCGTCATTTTATCTTTTCCCATCATATCCCAGGGATGAACAAAAATTGCCATCTCAAGTTCTTCTGCTGCTTTATAAAAATCAAATAATACAGATTCATTTAAATTCCAATCATTAATATGAGAACCAATTTCTATTCCGTTCATCCCGAGTTCATTTTTGCATCTAATCATTTCTTGAATTGCAAGATCGGGAGATTGCATTGGCACAGTTCCAAGTCCCGCAAACCTTTCAGGATTTTTTGAAACTGTATTCGCGATATTGTCATTTAAAAATTTTGATAAATCCAACGCATCATTTGGTTTCGCCCAGTAACTAAACATTACAGGCACTGTTGATAAAACCTGCAAACTTACATTAGATTCATCGCAATCTTTGATTCTCACTTCTGAGTCCCAGCAATTAGATTCGACTTCACGGAAAAATTTTCCGTCTATCATCATTTTTGCACAACAAGGTTTATAATGATCTAACGAGACAAATCCTCCATAACCATATTTATCTCTAAGACTTTCCCATTTCTCCGGTAAGATGTGTGTATGAATATCAATTTTATTCATAAGTCCGTTATACTTTCAATAAAAAAGGGGCTTATCGCCCC
>DOWN01000156.1:0-921 GCA_003519545.1 Bacteroidota bacterium | reverse complement strand
TAAAAAAGGGGCTTATCGCCCCTTGAATAATTTTTATGTTAATCTGTTTTAGGTTTTGCAGGTGGTTCCATTACATAACCACAACTTTTACAAGTTCTCAAATCAGTTGAACTGTAAAACTCTTCAAGAATTGGTGGAAGTTGAGTTACAATATTTTCTAATTTGAAAAATTTCTCATGAAGTTTTGTTCCGCATTTTTCGCAATACCATTGAAATCCATCCTGTTCGTTTTCAAATCTTTTTCTTTCTATTACCATTCCGATTGTACCGGCCGGTCTTCTCGGAGAGTGAGGAACTCTTGATGGGACATAAAAAACTTCACCTTCTTTAATCTTTACAAGTCTTGGTTTTCCATCTTCAATTAATCCCACTTCAATATCACCTTCAACCTGATAAAAAAATTCAGGACCTTCCTGGAAGTGATAATCTTTTCTTGAGTTTGGTCCGCCAACTACCATTACAATAAAATCACCATCGTAAATACATTTATTCCCTACCGGTGGTTTAAACAAATGTCTGTTCTCTTCCACCCACTTTTGAAAATTAATTGGTTGTATCATATTATTTATTTTTAATTTTTAATCCTTCTATAAATCCAATCATATCAATAATTTTTGAAATTGGATAATTAAATTTGTTTCCATTATTGTTAAAACTTAATGTTAAAATTTCATTATGAAATGCATCCAATTCAAATTTATTTGCCTCATAAAAAAGTTTTACTTTTTCTAAGTTTTTATTGTTTATTTTCCCGACTCCAAATCCTTTTTTAAAATTATCATCAAAAGCAGGAATATTTCCAAAAACTCCTAACATAATTTTTGATATTAATGTATCTGTAGGTTTTAAATCTTTAAAATTTGTTTTAAATTTTTTTATAAAATCTATTATTTTATGTTTATTCTCTAAAGAATATTTATC
>DOWN01000233.1 GCA_003519545.1 Bacteroidota bacterium | reverse complement strand
TCATCATACGTAATTATACCCTGATTTTGATTTTGTTTTATGTATGCACATATCCCGAAATCACCGATGCAGAATGAAGTATGAACAACAATAATACTTATGACAGTTAAATTATATGGAGAACCTGTAAAAATCAGAGCAAGCAGAAACAATGAGGTGATAACGACAAAAGGAGCAAGGGCAACAAAAATAATTTGTGATGCATTCACGACGAATCTATCAGCAATAGCCATTACAACTAAATTTTTGAAATCAGCTGTGTAGTTAACTTTTTTTGCTCCGCAGAATTTATAAGCCAGTCCGTGAATCCACTCGTGAAGCGGGAGAAGAAGAAATGCACCGGCGAACCCGATACCGATGTAATAAATAACGTCTTTGAATTCGTTGTTAAGTCCATAGAAATAAGAAGAATAAAAGATTAGACAAACAACAAAAATTAAATTAAAAACATAATATGAAACTGAATAAATATTTTTAAACTTCAGGGAAGATTTTATAAATGGTAAAATGTCTGCGTGGTAAAGAGTAAGTTTATTTTCATATCCTGAACTTTGGAGTGAATCAGGATTGTAAGGATCAAAATTTTCTTTAGGGTTTTTCAGTTTTTCAAAATAAGACATAGAAACTTTTTTATTTCATATAACTGAAAAAACTATAAGAAAGTTACATAGGTAAAGTAAAGAAATTGTAAAAAAGTATTATGAATTCAAAAATAAATCAACATCTAAATCTGCTTGTTTTAAAATTGCTCTTAGCGTTCCTTCAGGTATATCACCTGAATGGTTTGGAATAGTAGTGTATTTGTTATTATTAGAATTGTACCAAATTTCATGACTTCCGGCAGCTTGTCGATGAAATTCAAAGCCATTTTTTTTTAACTTCTTTATTATTTCTCTATACTTAAAACCAGAAAGTTTGCCCACTATGAACTTATAATTAAATCGTATAAGAATTCATCTTCAACATTTCGTAAAGTTACGAAGTTATTATTCTGAGATTCAATTAATTTTCTTGCTACATCTCTTGCGATTTCAAGAGTTTCTGAAATAGTTCTTCCTTGTGCTACTAAGCCTTGGATTTCTTCTGATGTTGCAAGATAAACTCCTTCAGGTAATTTTTCTATTTTAATATTTAATACTTTTTCCATAATTAAAAAACATTAAGTTACATTAAAATAATTTTTTATTTTTACTATTTCAATTCCTCTTATAATCAAACTCGACTGCTTTTGCTTCAAATGATGGTTTACCATCCATTTCAGGAAATACATTATACATCGTGATTAAAAGTCTATCATCGGAAGGCATTTCGATTACTGTTCTCCAGCCCCAGATATCATTTTCATCAGCACCTGTATAATGCCCCATAACATCAAAGATATTATTTTTGTTTTTCGCTGTTGAAAACATTATAGATGTTCCGTTGTGAAAGGAATCAATCCATGCAGATTGAAGGTCATTATGTTTCAGGAAACATCCGTATAAAGCCATACCATAAACCTGTTGATCATCAAGAGTATTTTCATACTCGTGAAGAACGAACATATCTTTTAAAACCGGTTTTATGCTTCCGCTTACTTCGCTTTCATAAGGTTTACCGTCAGGTTCTAACCAGACCTTATAATCCCCTTTCCAGTTCCCTACCATTTTTAATAACTTTGAATGAATTCCTGTTTTCTTTGATTCTTCTAATTTTGACATTTTATTTTTTAATTTAAAATATTAATTCATAAATCGTAATTCAACTCTTTAATTAATTTTGTCAATTCTTAATTTCATATTGTAGATTTTATTTTCATTTGTTTCTGAAAATTCAGATTTGATTTTCCATTTTTCATTCTTCCAATCTGTGAATTGACCGTCGTAATAATATTTTCCGTTTAACTCTTTTTCTTTAATCTCCCAATTGTTATCATTAAATACAGTTCTCAGTTGTTCGGCAAATTCTTTCAGAGTTTCATTTCGTTTAACATTAAATTCTAAATTCCAGTAATCCTCATTTCCTTCATAGATGATTACTTTTTTTCTTAGTGGCGGATTGAAGTCAAGAATTTTTGAAAAATGAATATCGGCTAATTTGCTTCTCACATATTTATTATTAATATCCCAGTTATATTCTAATTTATTCGCAACCTCTTGTGCTCTGCCTGTGCCATTAATCTGAGAGATGATATATAATGCGGCATCAAAGCCGGCTGTCAAACCACCTGCTGAAACAAATTTTCCATCGTGCACAAATCTTTTATCATATACAGGTATAACACCTTTTAAATATCCTGATAAATGAGAAATCATACCGGCATTTGTCGTAACTTCCAAACCTTCAGAAAAACCTGAACTTCCGAGAATGAATGCACCGTTACAAACTGTAAAAATATATTTTGCATTTGGCTCTTTTTCTTTAAGCCAAAGCACTGCCTTATCTTCTTTACTTAAATCATGCGGAAGCATACCACCGGGAATTACGAGTATTTCGGCATCAGGAGAATTTTCAAAATTATAATCCGATGACATTTTTAAACCCATTTGAGTTCTGAAAGTATCCGTATTATATGAAACAGTTTTTATGTTATATCCGGCTTGCCCGAAGGTTTCATAAGGAGCAGTGAAATCAATAATCTGAACACCTTCAAAAACAAAAATTAAAACAGTAGTTGATGAAGAATTTGATTGTGCAAATGCTGAGAAATTCAGTACAAAGCAAATAAACAAAATTATTGATTTCATAATATATTTA
>DOWN01000172.1:370-3888 GCA_003519545.1 Bacteroidota bacterium | reverse complement strand
ATATGATGTTCAATTTTTAGATTCTAATTACGGATGGTGTTGTGGTAGCGGAGGCTTTCTAAGAAAGACAACTAATGGTGGATTAAACTGGTTAATTGTGAATCATCCTGTAGGAGGAAAATTATTAGGTGATTTACATATAGTAGATAGTAATACAATTTATGTTGTAGGTCAATTCGAAACTATAATAAAAACTACAAACGCAGGGGAAAACTGGACTGTCATAAGAAATAGTCCACAGGGAACAGGCGGAAGCTATTATTCATGTTTTTTTTTAAATTCGCAAACTGGCTGGGTAAGCGGAATTGATTCTCCTCAAATTAAAATGTTCAAAACAACAAATGGAGGAGTGACGATTGATTCTGTAAATATATCTAATGCATTTCAAATTACAGATATATATTTTAAAAATGAGAATGAAGGACTTGCCAGCGGGTATATCAGAGACTTATATAAAACAACAAACGGAGGGTTGAGTTGGTTTTACTGTAAAATTAATTTACCTTCTAATTGGCCAAGTTTTCTTGAGATGAGTTTTATAAACGAATTCACAGGCTGGGTTCCTGCGGGAGACGGAAGAGTATTCAAGACGACAAATTTCGGCACAACTTGGGATAGTATTTCAAAAATTCCCGGTACAGGAAATAGTTTTATGAGATGTGTAGAATTTGTGAATGAAAAAACTGGTTGGATAGGGGGTGAGGATAATAAACTATATAAATCAACTGACGGAGGTGTAATGTGGACGCAGGAAGATATAGGTTCAGGAAATTTTTTGAAATTAAATTTTATTAATGATTTAACGGGTTGGATTTGTGGACCCTCAGGAAAAATGTATCACACAACAACCGGTGGTCAAACAATTTCTTTTATTGAAAATAATATTTCAAGTTTAAATGAATTTGAATTATTACAGAATTATCCGAATCCGTTTAATAATTCATCTAAAATTAAATACATTATAAAATATAATGATAATTATAAGCTAGAGATTATAAATGTATTAGGACAAACTGTACAAGTTTTATTTAATAAATTTTTGATACAAGGAAGTTATGAAATTGAAATTGATGGGAGCAATTTGAGTTCAGGAATTTATTTCTATAAACTCAATTCGGAAAGAAATTTTGAAATAAAAAAGTTTATTATTCTGAAATAGTTGTAATTCTAAATAACAGGGCGACCCAAATTTAAACCACTTGCAAGGTTATTATTCCGAAAAACGGAATGAGCTCGCCCTATTTTTATTAAATTAAATAATATATCATGAAAAAAGTAATTATTTATTTTTCACTGTTGTTTATTTTTTCTTTTCCAAAATTAAATTATTCTCAACATTTGGACTGCCAATACATAACATCTACTTCTACTACTTCTTCTGCACCTTTTATTGGAAGAATAAAACCAAACAGAACTACACATACAGGAGATACTTTAATTTCTGGAACTTCTTATTTCCCGGTTCTTATAGTATTTGTTCAATTTCAAGATAGTCCCGCATATTGGGACTGGCCTTCTCCGAATACGAATAATGGAAAACCAATTTATCTTGATTCATTAATTGCACCTTTCTCAAGCTATAATAACGGAACGAATTGGTGGAATAATTATAACGAAAATACACATAGATTCTCCGATATTTGGATGGAAATTAGTAGAGGAAAATTTCAAGTATTAGGTAAGGCTTATTATGTAACTTTAAGTGATATAAAAGATAAATATGATAATGAACAAGCTATGAATCAGGAAATTTTTGATTCGCTAACAGCACAAAATATAGTTTGGGCAGATTACGATATTTGGAGTTTTGATAATAACGATAATAAATTTTACAACAGACAAGACGGATATGTCGATATGATATATAGAGTGTTAAAGGAAAATGCACCAGGTATGTCACCATATAAAGGTTATAATGCATTAACACATGGAATGTATGGTGATGATCATACTTTTATTCAAGGAAATGATACCGTAAAAATTAATCCCGGACCATCTTATATAGGTTCAGGTGTAACTATCGTTGGTGATGATGGATATGCCAGCTTGTTTGGTGGACTGTTACATGAACACGGACACCATACATTTTCAGGAGGTCATACTACTTATGGGATATGCAGTTATGGCTTTGGATTTGAAGGTTATTTTGGAATAAATGATATGGTTGTAAATAATTATATAACTGATACATTATTTAATTTTTCAAACACAGAATTTAATTTAGGTGAGTATGCTTCTCAACATCAAGGTTTAACAGGAAATATACTCAGAGTACCAATAAGTTCATCTGAATTTTTTTCTATAGCATTTAGAGGGAAAACAAAATGGGATAGAAATATGGTGGGTGATACAGGAATAATTAATAGATATAACGTGCCTGAAAACTATGTTTCTGGTTTATATATTTATCATTTTCCAGAAGAATATAGACTACCTTCCGGAGATGAATCATTTTTTGACATGGAATGTGCAGATGGATATTGGAATTGGCAATATGAAGGCAATCATTATCGAACAATACCTCACACTTGCTTTAAATCTGAATTGACAGCATGGAAATATTATATTCCCACTTCACCCAGATATGACAATGATCCATCTTTAATAAACAATACTAATTTAAGAGGGGATGGAATTAGTTTCCATTTTGCAGATGCTTCAACAGGAAAAACTTGGCCAAAGTGGTGGGGTAAAGGTAAAAAAGAAGTTGATGAATGTGTTGCAGGAACTAATAGAATTTTTGTAAATGAAAACGAAGTATATACAAAATTCGAAATCGGAGGAGATAGATACGATGCCTGGAGACCTGGATATAACGAAATATTTTCACCATATTCTTCTCCTAGCACTTCAAAATGGAATAATGATATAAGTGGTATTTTTATTTGGTATGACACAACTCTAAGTGGAAAAGCGAATCTTAAAATTTTTAGAGCAAGCGAATATGGTGGTAATACAAGTTTAAATGAAATTTTAGAAATAACGCCACCATCTCGACCCATGGGAATTTCTATAGATTCCTGTTATAATCCAGGATCAGGATATTTGAGAAATAAAATAAGTTGGGTACACAATATGGAACCCGATATGGTTAGAATGGTAAACGAAGTTCCTAAAAAGAGATATAAGATTTATAGATCTGTTAGTTCTTCAATTAATACAGTTCCATCTGACAATCAATTTTATTCTGAAAATAATTATACACATATAGCAACAGTTGATGTTGATACTGGAACTACACCAAGTTATATTGATAATTCATCATTCGCTTATTGTAATGAATTTCCGGATGGAAGTTGTCCTCCAACCTGTTGGGAATCAAGGAATGCAAGATATCGGATACAAGCAATTGATGTATATGATGATCATTCGGTTCTTTCAGATTTCATAAAATCAAGAATATATATAAACAATAATGGTGGAACTCCGTCAGAAACTGATAATCCAGTCAATCAGATTGAAGTATTAAATATACCGAAAGAATTTTCATTATTTCAAAACTATCCAAACCCGTTTAA
>DOWN01000172.1:0-224 GCA_003519545.1 Bacteroidota bacterium | reverse complement strand
AACTATCCAAACCCGTTTAATCCTATTACAAATATTCAATATGACATACCGGTTGGAAATTTTGTTGTTTTAAAAATTTATGATGTTAATGGAAGAGAAGTTAAGACTCTTATTAATGAGTTTAAACCTGCCGGAAGATATTTATATTCATTTAACGCAAGTGAACTTTCAAGTGGTATATATTTTTACAAAATAATTGCTGGAAATTTTATTGAAACTAAAAG
>DOWN01000059.1 GCA_003519545.1 Bacteroidota bacterium | reverse complement strand
TATAAATTTGATTTACCTATATACTTCGTGCCTTTAATATTTAATAATGTTTCAATCTTCAAATTTATAAATTATATTTATGTACAATTTCCTTATCGTCAAAATGATTTTTCACTCCGTTAATTTCCTGATAAGTCTCATGACCTTTGCCGCAGATTAAAAGTAAATCACCGCTTTCAGAAATTTCTATTCCTCTTTTAATTGCAAGTTCTCTGTTGACTTCAATTTCATAATTATTTTTTTCATCAATGCCTTCGATTATTTCATTGATAATTTCTTCCGGTTTTTCAAATCTTGGATTATCAGATGTAATGATTACATAATCAGATAATTGAGTTGCTATATCGCCCATCACAGGACGTTTAGTTTTATCTTTATTTCCGCCACATCCGAAAACAGTTATAACTCTACCCTTTTCACCACGTTCATTTATTAAATCAATAGCGGCTTCGATTGCATTTTTCAATGAATCCGAAGTATGGGAATAATCAATAATGGCATCCGCTCCATTTTTCAAGTGAATGATATTAAATCTGCCATTTACAAAATTGAATTTTTCAAGTGCAGATTGAATTGTTTCTGGTTTAAATCCCAATTCATAACATACTGAGACAGCAGCCAAAGTATTATAAATATTGAATCTTCCGGTTATACCGGTTTTAAAATTAAATTCTTTATTACTTAAAGTTGTATTAAAAGAAATTCCTTTTGTGTTAATTTTCAGATCTGTTGCAGTATAATCTGATTTATTATTGATTCCGTAAAAAATCTTTTTTGCTTTTGTATCTGAAATTATATTTTTACCGTATTGATCATCGGAGTTACTGACAGCAAAACTATTCTCACTTAAATTATCAAACAATATTTTTTTTGCTTTGAAATATTCATCCATTGTTTTATGAAAATCCAAATGCTCAGGAGTTAAATTTGTAAATACCGCTGATTTAAAATTTAATCCGAAGACTCTGTCTAAAACAAGAGATACAGATGAAACTTCCATAACACAATATTCAAAACCCGAATTCACCATTTCGCTTAACATCTTATTTAATTCAATGGATTCCGGAGTTGTCAGTGATGACTCCTGTTTGTTATCTGAAGAAATGTAATCAATCGTTCCGATAAGACCTGATTTAAAATTGTTTTCTTCAATTATTGATTTGATCAAATATGAAGTTGTAGTTTTACCATTTGTACCGGTAATGCCAATTAGGTTTAACTTTTCAGATGGATAATCATAAAACGCACAACTGAATTGAGCCATAAGTCTTCTTACATTTTCAGTATAAATGTAATTTATTCCGTTTTGCTCTTCTGATTTTTCAGAAGTTACAATCAGTTTAGCACCATTTGATATTGCACTGTTCACAAATTTATTCCCGTCGTCTTTATATCCTTTGATAGCAAAAAAAATATAATTCTGATTCACTTTTCTTGAATCATAAGCAAGACCATTAACATCAAAATCATATTTTAATTCAGAATTCAAATCAGATATTTTTTTTAATAACTCGGTTAATTTCATTATATATCATTGTTACATAAAATTATTATTTTTTCACCTTTACGAATTTCAGTTCCCTGTTGTGGAATTTGCTGAATAACTTTACCGCTCCCCTGAATTTCAACTTTATAGCCACCGGAGACAAGCAAGTTGACCGCTTTTCTAACGCTTAAATTTCTGACATCCGGAACTTTTTCAGTTTCTACATTTTGTCCGTTATCAACTCTTAGTTTTAATTTTAGTTTAACATCTTTATTTGCCGCTAAAGAATTTGCATCAGGAAACTGTGAATCAATTATTTTATATAAAGAATTTTTATCCCCGTGAATCTCATTTTCAATTTCATAAGTTAATCCCAAGTGTTTAATAATTTCAATTGCATCAATAAGTTTTTTATCTTTTAAATTTGGAATCAATAAACTGCCTGAAGGATTATTACCTGAAGCATACGTAACATTGTTTTCAAACTGAGGTGAGTCAAAATTCAACTCATTTATATTTTTATAAGCTAGTATTCTTGTGGCAATATTTTTAAAAACAGGTGCGGAAACTTTACCTCCATAGTATTGACCTGCCTTTGGATCGTCAAGAACTATCGCAATCAACACAACAGGATTTTCCGCAGGAAAATAGCCGACAAATGATGATGTATGAGAGTTGCTTGAATATTTTCCATTAACTAATTTTTGTGATGTTCCTGTTTTACCTGCTATTCTGATTCCATCAATCGCAGCATCTGTTGCAGTTCCCTGCTCAACAACTCCTGCAAGAAGTATTGATAATGTTTTTGCTGTCTTTTCAGAAATAACTTGTCTTACAGGAACAGGTTTATTTTCAAAATTTATTTTTCCGTCATTGCCGATTTCTTTTTTGAGAACATAAGGTTTCATCATAAGACCATTGTTTGCTACTGCAGCATAAGCACAAGCAAGTTGCATTGTGTTAATTGCTACCTGATAACCAATTGACATATACTCGAGAGATCCGTTTGAAAAATCCATAGGTCTTTTTAAACTTCCTCTATTTTCACCCGGCAAATCAATACCCGAATAAATACCAAAACCAAAATCACGTGAATATTTATAAAATTTTTCTTCCCCGATTTTTTTAGCAATTTTCATCATTGCAACATTTGATGAATTTTCAATCGCCTGTTTAAAAGTTACATTAGTGGAAGCATAAGAATCTGTAATTCTGTTTCCATTCACATCCATTTGTCCTTTTTCAGTAGCGATGATTGAACCCGGAGACTCAATATTTTCTTCAAGAGAAGCCGCAGCAGTTATTAATTTATAAGTCGAACCCGGCTCGAAAATATCAGTGATAACAGAATTTTTCATTCCAACAGTGTCGGTTGATTTAATATCATTTGGATTAAATGTCGGGAAAGAAGATATCGCCAATATTTCTCCTGTTTTCACGTTCATCACAACACCTTTTCCGTTAGAAGCATTATTGGATGTAACTGCATTTGATAATTCTTCTTCTAAAATTTTTTGAATGTTAATATCGAGAGTAAGCACAACATCATTGCCTTTTTCCGGATCTTTGCCCGGAAATTCATTGTCAGGCCTTTTATTACCTTTGCCATCTCTTTTCATTATCATATAACCTTCTTTACCCGATAACTCTTTATTCATAGCAAGTTCAATTCCCGATAAACCATTATTAGAAGTATTAGTGAATCCGAGTATCTGAGAAGCAAGAGAATTGTAATTATAAACTCTTACTGGTTCTTTAACAACTATTAGTCCGCTAACATCTAAAGTATCAAGTCCGTTTATTTGCTCAGGCATTAGTTTCTTCTCTAAATAAACAAAAGAAGAATTTGGAGTATTTAGTTTTTCAAGGAAAAATGTTCTGTCTTTATTAAGTCTTGCTGATAATAAAGATGCAACCGTATCTTTATTTTCAATCATATTAGGATCTGCAGCAATTGAAAACTGAAAAGAGTTTGAAACAAGTAAGTTCATATTTCTGTCAAATATTAAACCCCTTGACGGATACAGAATTACTTTTGTTTCATATTGTTTTTTTGCAGCAAGTTTATACTTTGCTGAATCAACAACCTGAACCTGAGCAAGTCTGTAAAAAATTATTCCGAATAGAATGAATAAACCAAATAGGACAATATTTATCCTTCTTCTCGGATTAATTTTTCTCTCATTATTTTCTTTTGCTAAAAAGTACATTTCAAATCATTTAGTAATATTAATTTTCAGAACTTCGTTTTTGACAAGGGCTGAATCGGAAAAATATAAACCGAATTTTTCACGAGCCGGCATATTTATTTTTTCAAAAGTTGTGAGTTGTTCATATTCAGTTCTCAAAAAATCATTTTCACCTTTTGTTTTATCTATTTCATCTTTTAGGTTCACAATTTCCACTGATAATTTATTATAGTTAATAATGTTATTTATATAGACAATCAAAACAACAGACATTAGCAAACAAGCAATTAAAACATAAAGAATTGATATTTTCTTTACTTCCGATTTCATAATTTTTCAGCAACTCTTAATTTTGCACTTCTTGATCTCGGATTTTCGGAAATTTCTTTATATCCGGGTGTTATCACTTTTTTGTTAACAAGCGAAAACTCAGGCGAATTTGATTCAGTTGAAGAGTTACCGTATTTTGATTTTTTTTCTTTAAAACTTTTTTCTTTAAAATAATTTTTAACAATTCTGTCTTCGAGTGAATGATAAGTTACAATTGCAATTCTTCCTGATTTTCTAAGTAGTTCAGAAGAGTCATTC
>DOWN01000167.1 GCA_003519545.1 Bacteroidota bacterium | reverse complement strand
GTTTTTGTCTGAATGTATAATCGAAAAATATAAGAATCACCGGTAATGTTACAATCATTTCTTTTGTGAGCAACCCAAAAGCAAAATAAATAAGTGATATATATAAATATTTATTGTTTTTATTTTCGAAGTCAGGGTAACCGGTGTATTTTAAATAATATAAAAATGAAGCAAAGAAAAATATTGTAAAGAAAGAATCAGTCCTACCGCTAACCCAACTAACTGCTTCAGTATGAATAGGATGAACGGCAAAAATCAAAGTACCGAGAAGTGCAATCAGGTTGACATTTTTCTGCTTGATAAAAATTAGTTGTAATAACCTGAATAAAATTAAAGTGGCTATTAAATGAATTATAATATTAGTGAGGTGAAAGCCAAAAGGATTCAATCCCCATATAGCATAGTCTATGTTATAAGAGGTTGAAACGACCGGGCGGTAATACTTCCCTATCACTTTATGGAACCCATCATCTCCGGTAAAATATTTTGGAATGCTTGAGAGAGTAGTTAAAGATGAGTTAGTCTGAATAACAGACTCGTCATCGAACACAAATTGATTTTCAAGTGAATTAAAATAAACCGCAAATACAACGGCTATTAAAATTAAATAATTTAGAATATTTTTTTTCAATTTTAAAATTAAAGTTTAACAGCAACTACAAAAGTTGCTTTGGCTGTTTCAATGACACCGCCTGAATCATCAATCGCTTCAATAAAGACAATATAAATTCCAATTCTTAATCTTTGACCGTCATCGCCGAGACCATTATATATAATATTTCCTTCAGAACCTGAAGTTTGATTATTAAGCAGAGTTTTTACCAGTCTTCCTTTTGAATCAAAAATTTTTGCTCTGAC
Organism: Bacteroidota bacterium; assembly: GCA_003519545.1. GTDB lineage: Bacteria > Bacteroidota > Ignavibacteria > Tepidaquicellales > Tepidaquicellaceae > UBA9002. The sequence continues at coordinate 4,257 of DOWN01000167.1, read as the reverse complement.
TTGTGCAAATCTTGATTTAAGTTTATAAGAAATAATCGTATTATCTTCAAATCCGTCTCCATCAGGGGAAAATGGATTTGGTGAAATTGTAATGGTTGTGTTTGAATTTGGAACATCGAGATAAATACTATTTTTCTTACAAGGTGTTCCGCCTAAAATATCAGTTGATGAACTCCAGTTGCTTGCTTCATTGGAAGGGAACAATGGATTAATTCTCTCAAGTGAAAATCCTTTAGTAGAAGCGAGATTAGGATTTTGCCAATTGCTTTTATAATAAACACTGTCAATCAAATTATTTTTAGCATCATAAATTTTTAACGGCTCACCATCATTACTTAAACTGAATGATGAAGTGGAAATAACAAGTTTTTGATTTGCAGATAAATTTCTTAAATCAGGGAAACGGTTATAAATAGTTGAGTCAGAAGAAATGACAAGATAAGAGCCGGGAGTAAAATTAAATTCGCAGGTATCACTTACATTTATAAATGAGTTTGATTCATTAAACTTCCAACCTGTTAGTTTTATGGCAAAGTTTTTTGGATTATAAAGTTCAATCCATTCAGCATTTCCCGTAAGCGGATCATACATAATTTCATTAATCACAACATCACCTTTTGAATATGAGGTTATAGTTCTGACAGAGTTTTCAGCATCAGGCGTAGAGAAAGCACAGGCAATTGAAGATGCCCAGTTAGATGAATCGTTTGATAATCCGTCAGGATTAATTCTTTCAAGAGAAAATTTAGAACTGCCTCCCCATGAAGATTTATAATTAACTGAATCTTCTGTTACTCCATTAGGATTATAAATAATTAAATCATCACCGGAATTATTAAGAGCATTCCAGGAAGTTTGAATAATGATACCGGAAATCTGAGGATGAACTTGTCTTACACTAACAGTGTCTTCGCAGATTACAACATAAGAATTTGGTTTAACAAAAATATTCTGATTAGTTATAGTTCTTACAGTAGATGTCGCATCTTTCCATTTCCAGTTAGCAAGGTTAACAGTTTCAGTTGTAGTATTGATAAGTTCAAACCATTCTTTTTCAGGAGAAACCGGGGCATACATAATCTCATTAATTTTTAATCCTGTTGAGGATATAAATCCACCAATATTTATTCTTCTTACAAGTTTATTATTTGTAGTATCTTCTTCCTGTGGGAAAGAAATTTTCCCTATAAATTGTTTTGCACCGCTATCTGAAGCATATCTCGTATATGTGTAATTCACAGAGTCACCGATGTTCAAAGAGTTTACTGTAAATGTTCCTATTAACTCATCAATATAACCGACACTGTCAAAATTTAAATCAATAAATATTTCAAGTAAAATATTATTTGCAACATTAAGTCCCCTGTTTTTGAAAGTGAAATTGAATTTTAGTGAATCACCGACTTGTGGATTTGCAGGTGTTATCTCAAACTTAGTTAAAGCGACATCATAATTTAAAGGTGTCAGTGAATTTTGGAAAGAAGGAGTTGCCTTTAGAACATTAACTGAAGATCCCCAGTTTGACTGTTGATTAGAAAGTCCTGAAGGGTTAATTCTTTCAAGTGAAAAATTATTTGATCCGCCCCAAGATGTTGAATAGTTTACTGAATCAATTCTTGTGTTTGTTGAATCAAAAAGTATTACATTATCTCCCCCTGTATTATTCAAAGCACTCCAGGGTGTTTGTATGAACTTTCCCGATAAATTCAGAGTATTATAAAGTGTTTTAAGTTTTACAGAATCCTGGCAGAGAATGAGAAAACTTCTGCCGGGTAGTATCAGATTCTGAGTTGTGATTGTGCGGATTGTTGCAGTGGCATCTTTCCATTTCCAGTTTCTGAGAGAAACAGGATTATCAGAGTTGTTATAAATCTCAAACCATTCATTGGTAGCATCCTGTGGTGCATACATAATTTCATTAATAACAACCTGAGAAAAAACGGGCTGAGTGAATATGAAAAAAGCAAATATGTATAGTAAGTGCCTTTTAAACAAAAGTTTTTATATTGATGTCTTTAAAGATAATTTGCAATTTAACATATATAAAGAAAAAATAACATTTATTTATGAAGAAATTTTTATTTTTACACTTAATTTTAATTGTGTTTATTGGCAATGTATTTGCTCAGGAGAAATATGCAATCGCGAGAATATGGACTCCTGTGCTGAACACGGATGATTTTGAAAGTGTATTCGGAGGAAACTCAGGCAAGAAAGTAAAACTTGACGGAAAAGGTTTAATAAGGGAAATGGAATTTATAGCATTTCCAAATACAGTATTTGAAATTAATAGTGTAATACCGAAAGACGGATATGAAATTTACGAAGTGACTACTGAAGATTATCCTTATACAAGTTCGAAGTTATATATAGACAGCAGGTTTGTAAATTTAACGGATACAAAAATTTCAGACAGAGAAAAATTACTTCCACAAAAAGAAATCATTCTTGAGAATTTAAAATTGCTTGAAGGCTATCCGTATATGTGGGGTGGAAATGTTGCGGATGGAATTTCCGAAATGATAGAATATTATACTCCAAAAGGAAAATTATCAGAGAGGACTGAAGAACTATGGAAACTAAAAGGTGTGGATTGTTCAGGATTAATATACCAAGCAACAAACGGTAACACTCCGAGAAATACTTCATCACTTGTGAACTTTGGAAATCCGGTGGAGATAAAGGGATTGAAGGCATCTGAAATTGCTGCTAAACTTCAACCTCTTGATTTGATAGTATGGGCAGGACATGTCGTGATAGTATTAGATGAAAACACAGTTATAGAAAGCACACCTGAGAGAGGAGTAAACAAATCAGATTTAGTTTCACGTCTTAAATCAGTAATGAGCGAAAGGACAGCGGTGGATGACTGGGGATCAACTTCGGGGAAAAGATTTGTGATAAGAAGATGGGTGGAGTAACGATGTGAGAATAAATCTAATTTTTAGAATAAAAAAACCCGGAAAGAAATTCTAACCGGGTTTTTTAATTTTAGACATATAAAAAAATTATTTTCTATCACCCATAATTCTAAGTAAGAAAAGGAATAAGTTTATGAAATCAAGATAAAGCATTAAAGCACCGAATATAGATGCTTTTTTTCCTTCTTCAGAATTAGCATCGAGTGACATTGCCATTCTTTTTATTTTTTGAGTATCATAAGCAGTTAACCCTACAAATAATAAAACGCCGACATAAGAAATAATCCATTCAAGTGTAGAACTGTTAAGGAATATATTAACAACTGAAGCGATTACCAATCCGATTAAACCCATAAAAAGAAAAGTACCGAATTTTGATAAATTCATTTTTGTAATATATCCGAAAACACTGACGCTTAAAAACATTCCCGCACATACAAAGAAAGTTGCAGCGATGGAAGTTCCGGTATAAAGCACAAATATTGTTGACATTGTGACACCTGTGAGTGCCGAATACAAGAGAAACGCACCATAAGCGACAATGGTCGGAATTTTTTGCAAAGCAAAAGATAACAATAATACCAGACCTAATTGCAGTATGATAAGAAAAATTAATGCAAAAGTGTTTGTCTGAAAGAAAACAAAAATTTCAGATTCACCGAAATAAGCAACTAAGCCATATGCAATTACACCTGTAATTGCGAGACCCATTGCCATCCAGTTATACACATTAAAAAGAAAAGACTTAGATACCGCAGATTCAGAGCTTGAAACAGCTCCCGGAGCAACCTGATACCTGTCCATATTAAAGTCGTTTTGATTCATATTTTTAATTTTTAATTTATTTTAAAATTTATTTGTGTGCAGGTAAACCCATTGCTTCCCATTCTTCCTTTGCAGGACCGTAAACACCATTAACAGGAACACCTGCTTGCCTCATTAACACAGTCATCTGACCTCTGTGATGAGTCTGATGAAGCAAAAGATAAAGTAAAGTTTGACCTTTTTTCCAGATTTCACCATACATCTCATCTTCATTATTTAACATCTCATCAGTCCAGTTTTGTTTCAATGCTGAAATGAATTTTTCAGAAGTTGTATGATAATCATCCGCAATTTCCTTAACGGTATTTGGAACAGGATCATCATAATTTCTTCCTTCTATTTTTAAACCTGTTAATGCCATCATTTCAACTATGGTTTTGCTTAGATGATCGGCTAAAAATCCTACTGATCTTCCACCCGGAATTATTTCTTTTTTAAGGGATTCATCAGTATTAAAATTTATTAATTTCAGAGTGCTTTCAGATTCATAAGCCCAGTCTCTGTAAAAATT
>DOWN01000113.1:10396-12337 GCA_003519545.1 Bacteroidota bacterium | reverse complement strand
TACTGATACTGCTTCATCACATGAGATATTTGGAATCATTCAATCTTCAGGCTCAGCATTTTTAACATCAAATATATATAATAATAAAATATACAACCTACAATCAAATGCAAATACAGCTCTTGATACGGGAACAACCGCACCTGTTGTAAATGGAATAAGAATAGCAACAGGTCTTGGTAGATTATATATGTATAATAATGCAATTTCACTTGCATCACAGGTAGGAAATCAAGCTCGTTTAAGAGGAATTGTAGTATCAAATACTGCCGGTGCGTTTCCATTCAGGATAGCATTTAATTCAGTTTATCTCGGCGGATTTGCAACCGGATCATCTATTAATACTATTTCTTTCGGATTTCTGAAAGCAAGTGCTTCGAAAGTTAAATTAAGAAGTAATATATTTTATAATGACAGAACAGGCGGTAACAGAAATTTGAGTATCGGTGTTACAAACGTTACAAACTGGAGTGATTCAGTATCAAATAATAATTTATTTGTTTCTCAACTTGCAAATAATATTGGTGATTACAATACTTTAACCAATCTTAATTTTACAGATTGGAAAACTAATTCTCTTGGTGATATAGGATCTTTAGCTCCTGATGCCGTTGTAATCCCATCCGGTTCTTTATTCACAGATGTTTCAACAGCAAATTTAAACATTAATAATCATCCTGCAGGATGGTATGTTAAAGGTCAAGGTTCAATAGTTGATGATTCACTTGTGGTTACAACTGATTATGTAGGTGGGTCAAGACCAACAACATTAGCCCAAGGACCTCCAACTATCGGTTGTTATGAAGTTTCATCATTATCCAGTTCAATTTCATTTACACAAAATGTTACAGGAAATGGAACATATGATTTTACTTTAGGTGGCAAACCAATTTCATCTGTTGTTGTTTCAAACTTTTCAACTCCTTTTCAGTTAGCATTTAGACACTTCAGCGGAGTTACACCACCGAATATTCCAATGGTTGGTAATCCAAGGTATGCACAGTTCTTTGATAGTTTATATATTTCTTCAGGTTCTCTTGGAACTGCTACATATGAATTCAGAAAATATTATTATGAATCTGAAATTGGAAATGTTTTAGATACAATAGGTCAGGATACAACTACTTTAAGAATTGCAAAATCTAATAATGGGGGACTTGAGTGGATTCCTGAACCGGGTATGACAAACGGATATACACCGGGATACCCGGGATATGTTTACGCAACTGATTTAAATTCATTCTCTATATTTACTATTACTGGAACATTAGGACCTCTACCTGTAGAACTTGCTTCATTCACAGCATTTGTTGACAAAAACAATGTTGATTTAAAATGGACTACTTCAACTGAAATTAATAATAGCGGATTCGATATCGAACGAAAATTAACAGGTTCAAATGAATGGACTAAAGTTGCATTTATTGAAGGTAATGGAAATTCAAACGAACCAAAAAATTATTCATTCGTAGATAAAAATCTTGCCACAGGTAAATATAATTACAGACTTAAACAAATTGATTACAATGGTAACTTTGAATATCATAATTTAAATTCAGAGGTCAATGTCGGTATTCCTTCTAAATTCGACATTAGTCAGAACTATCCTAATCCGTTCAATCCTGCTACAAGAATTAATTATGATTTACCAATAGACAGTAAAGTTTCTTTAAAACTTTATGATATGTTGGGAAGAGAAGTTTATTCGGCAGTGAATAATGAACTTAACACAGCAGGTTATTATACTGTTCAGTTAAATCTCGGTTCACTTTCAAGCGGAACATACTTCTATAGAATCATCGCTACAGGTATCAATGGACAGGAATTCGTAACAACGAAAAAAATGCAGTTATTAAAGTAAAAATACTTTAATAAAATATAATGTAATTTATTTAAAAGGGTGGAGATTTCCACCCTTTTTTTATTTTTAGCCGGAAACTT
>DOWN01000113.1:0-10247 GCA_003519545.1 Bacteroidota bacterium | reverse complement strand
GTTAGGATTTAAAATAGATTATATAGTCAAATTAAAACACAAATTTTTTATGCAAAAAATTATTATTACAATTTTTGCATTAGCTTTATTATTTACTTTTAATAACTCTAATGCTCAATATTTAACTGAAAACTTTGAATCTGCCTGGACCGGTTCTCCCGAAGCACCAACCGGCTGGACTCAAACAAGAACAGTCCTGATCGGAAACGGAATTCCCGATGGTATCCTTTCTACTTCCGGTGAAAAAGACTGGCAAAGAAATACTAATACAGGTGTTGCAACCTGGTCGTTGTCTCCTTCTACACCTGGAGTAGTTCCAAATGGTGCAGTATCAGGAACAGGTGTTGCCTGGTTACAAAGCCGTGATTTTGGTGGTTCTGCTCAAAACTGGGGTTCAAGAAGATTAGAGTCTCCAATAGTGAACTTATCAGCTTCAACAAGTCCTTATGTAAGATTTTGGATGTTTTTTGCTGACGGAAGTACTGTAGTATCATTAAGAATTATGGGTTCATCTGACGGCGGAACAACCTGGAGAGTTTTACAACAAGTTCCCTCTAACTTTGGACAGACAACAGTTACCTCTGCAACTCCGTGGGAAAGAATTTCTATTTCCATTCCTTCTGATTTCAGGACAGCAAATATGAAAATCGGTATAGAATATACTTCAATTTGGGGTACAAATAATTTATTCATTGATGATGTTACAATCGAAGAATTCACTCCAACAACAATTACTTCAGCCATGACTGGTAACTGGGGTTCAACAGGTACATGGACTGGCGGTGTTGTTCCGACTTCTGATAATAATGTTGTAATAGCAGCAGGACATACAGTTACATCAAATCTTAATAATGTAAGAATGCAAAATCTAACAGTTGATGGAACATTAAATTACAGCTCAGCCACAACAACTTTACTGAATACTATTCAAGGTGACTTGACCGTTTCTGCTACAGGAACATATAATTCTTTTTTCTCAACTACCGGTAAGAGAACATATTTAGGTGGAAGTTTAACAAATGCAGGAACTATTAATTTTGGTATATCAGCAACTTCAACATCTGAAGCGACTTTGATTTTTATGGGATACGGTAATGCAAACTTTTCTAATTCCGGAACTATATCATTTGGTAAAATGAATGGTATCTGGCATTTTAAAGACGGAATGGTAGTTTATCTCAATCCAGTTACTATCACTACAAGAGCAGTATTTGGTCTTGGTTCCGTTAATCCAAATGGTAATTTGACTCTTGGTAATTCTGCAGCCGTTACCACAATGACTATCGAAAAACAAAAAGGAAATCTAACTGCATCTCCGATTTTTGGAGCCGGAGTTACAAGAAGTGTACAATATAATGACGGTTCAGGTGTTTCAGGAACTTTATCAAATCAGTTTGCACCTTGCAATAGAATAAATACAGTTCCAGGTTTTGAAGTTGAAGAAATTTCAATGGTGAGAACAGTTACAGGTACTTTGACAATAAATACACACGGTAACGTCGAATTAACAGCTCCATTAACTGTTGGAACTGCAACAACAGGTGCTTTAACTTTAACAAGAGGAATAGTTATTACTACTCCGACAAATATATTAAGAACTACAAGTTTCTTCTCTCCGGGAACAGGTGTTGATCCAAGTACTGCTACACCTTCATTAACTCACGGAAGTTATATTTCCGGTCCAATGAGAATTGATTTTCCGACTTCTACTACTTCAAGAACTTTCGCATTAGGCGTAGGAACTTCTTATAATGATTCAATCCCGACTGCTAACGTAAGAAAAGCCGTACTTTTTGCTACTACAACAGCATGGACTGCAAGTACTTCATTAACAGGTTCAATTACGGCGAAACCTTCAGGTTCAATGGTAATGGGAGATTCTTCGACTTCTGCTACAGGTACAAGAGGATATTACTTTGATTTAAATAGCGGTCCAGATTTACCAACGAATTCAACTATTAACTTAGGTTTCAGAAATTATAATTTCGGTGATGGATCAGGAAGTGACAGTGTTTTAGGTTCACAAAATAATATAAGGTTAATTCAATCAACTTCACTGACAGGTCCTTGGACTTCAAGAACTAATGCTTCTGGTACAGGTGCTATCGTAGCAAATACAAATTATACAAGAACTTCTCCGACTGCTGCCCCGGGTCCTATTGCACCGCTTGGTACAAACGGAGGATTTTTTGCATGGGGTACTTCAGCATTAACTAATGATGTCGCAATAAATTCAATTGCACCATCAGGCACTAACTATTATGTAGCAGCTTCAAACATTCCTATGACCGGTTCTGTTATTAATAACGGAGTTTCAACCACAACATCTGATGTTACTGTAGTCAGAAGAATTATCGGAACAGGATATGTTGATACAAAAACAGTTCCTTCAGGTTTAACTCCTTCTTCAACCGCAAATATAAATTTTGCAGATTTTTCAGGTTGGACTGCGGGTGTTACATATACCATAAAAGATTCTTTATATTATGCAGGTGATGGCGTGCCAACTAATGATACTCTTTCAACAACATTTACACCGATTACACCAAAAACTACAATTGTAATTTACGGAACTGATACAAGAAGCAGAGATTCATTGATGGTTCATTTTGATTCATTATTTGGTTCAAGCTCTGCTACTGATTTTGTTGATTTCTCAGTTGGTTTACCAACAATAAGTTTAAGTAACTGGAGGTCTGTAATCTTTTGTTTAGGTTCAACCTTAAACTGGTCAGCGGCAGCAAGAGATTCAATGAAAGCATTCTTAGATAATGCAAGTGATCCAATGAATAAAAAATCATTGTTAATTTTTGGTAATGATCTGGGTTATAATAACGATCCGAGAAGAAACGCAGGTGCTCTTCCTGCTGATACTGTATTCTACCGTCAGTATTTAAGAGCTCAATACTGGTCTGATGACTGGGTAGATAATTTTGTATTATCCGACTCAACTTTAAAAGGTCTTGGTGCTTTCAGCACTATAACAGATCAGAGAGTTAACGATCCGTTCCCTGATTGTGTTGCTCCTGCACTTTGGAATCAAGGCTCAGGTACTCTGACATCTGCTTTAATACCTTTAACTGAAGATGGAGATGGTGACTCAGCTGCAGCGATTTCTTATTCAGGAACATTCTACAATGTTTTTTACGGAACAAATGTTTATGCGAATTATAAAGGTACCGGTTTCGCAGACGCTCCTTCAGGTCAATTACTTGAAATTGTTGATGCATGGATTCAGTCACAGGGTGGTTCTTTACCTGTTGAATTATCTTCATTCATTGCAAGTTCAAACAGAAATTTAGTTGAACTGAAATGGATTACAGCAAGTGAGATTAATAATTCAGGTTTTGATATTGAAAGAAAACCTGCTTCAGGAAATGTCTGGACAAAAATCGGTAACGTTCAAGGTTCAGGAAATTCAACATCTCCGAAAAATTATGTTTTCAATGACAATAACTTACAAACAGGAAAATATAATTACAGACTTAAACAAATTGATTATAATGGTAACTTTGAATACTTCAATTTATCATCAGAAGTTAATGTCGGAGTTCCGGCATCATTTGATTTAAGTCAGAACTATCCGAATCCATTCAACCCAATGACAAAAATTAATTTTGATTTGGCAGCGGATAGTAAAGTATCTCTTAAAGTTTACGATATGCTCGGTAGAGAAGTATATTCTGTATTTAATAATGAATTAAAAACTGCAGGTTATTACACTGCACAGTTAAACTTTGGTTCATTAGCAAGTGGAACATATTTCTACAGAATTATTGCTATCGGACTTAATGGTCAGGAATTCATAACTACAAAGAAAATGCAGTTAGTAAAATAAACTAACTTACATTCAAATCATTCAAAAAGGGTGGAATTTTCCACCCTTTTTTATTTTTAGCCGGAAACTTCTATTTTTGTTAGGATTTTGTTAGGATTTTTTTTAAGTTTATTATATACATAAAATTATCAAAAATTTAATTTTCTGTTAATATAAACTTAAACTAAAGGGAGAAAGAATGAAAAAATTCCTTCTATTTTCTTTATTCGCAGTTTTTACTTTATTGATTGCGGGTAATTCTTACGCTCAGATTACTATTGGTGCAAACCCATATACTAATCTGAAAGCTGCTTTCGATGCCATTAATGCAGGTACCGAAACAGGTGCAATTACAATTAACATTAACTCCAGTTTTTCTGAACCGGATTCTGCTGTATTAAATGCAAGTGGAGTTGGTGGAGCAAGTTATACAAGTGTTTTAATTAAACCAACTGCTCCGGGATTAAATATTACAGGTAATCTTTCAGGTAAAGGTATCATTATTTTAAATGGTGCTGACAACGTTACTATCGATGGTAGGGTTGGTGCAGGAACTACAAGAGAGTTAACAATTATTAATAACGCTTTAACAACAACTACTGCTGTTATTCAAAACAGAAGTTTAGGTGTCGGATTAGGTGCTACTAATAATACTGTTACTTATTGTATTTTACAGGCGGGAAATAATATTCCTACATTATCTGTTTATGGTATTTATGCCGGTGGTGTGACTATCACTACTACAGGTACAGGTGCTGATAATGATAACCTTACTTTTACAAACAATAAATTCCAAAAAATGACTCACGGAATTTATGTTAGAGGTACTTCAACTGCCAATCCTAATTTCAACATTAATATTTCAAATAATATAATTGGTGATGATGATACTTCAAGATATGTAACTGTTAACGGTCTTGATATGACTAATGACTCTGCTGTTACAATTAACAATAATAAAATATATAATTTAATCAGAACTCATACTGCAGCATTAAGAGCTATGAACTTATCTGCAGGTATTATAGATGCTACTATTAATGCAAATGAAATTGGTAACATTAGAAATACTACTACTTCTTCCTTCATTTCCGGTCAAGGTATTTTTATTGCTAATGCAACTCCAAATTTAAATAGAACTCAAATTTCAAATAATACGATTTATAATATATCCGGAGGTTTAGGTTCCGGAACTGCTACAAATAACCAATGGGGTATTATAATATCCACGGGTAATAATTATGATATTTGGTATAACTCTATTTCTATGACAAATAATTCAGTTGCAACCGGTTCAACTGACAGACACGGTGGAATTTTATTAAATTCATCAACTTCAAGTGGTTTAAATATTCAGAATAATAATATTTCTGTCACAATGGCTCCGGGAAACGCGACTTTAGGTAATGTATTTTGTATAAACTCAGTAGTTACAAACCCTGCAAATTTTACAGCTATTGACTATAATAACTATTACGGAACAGGTGCAAGATTTGGTGTTGGATTTTTAACATCAGTCAGAACTACTTTAGCGGACTGGCAAACAGCGACCACTCAAGACGGACATTCAATTTCAGGAAATCCTTTATTTGCAAGTTCAACTTCACTTTTAGCAGTAAGTACAACTTCTCCATGTCTTGGTGCTGGTATCTCTCTTTCATTAGCAACTGACATTCTCGGTAATGCAAGAGGCGGATCTCCAACTATCGGTGCTTATGAATTACCTGTTGATTTAGCAGACGCAGGTGTAACTATTGTTTACACACTCGGTAAACTTGCAGCAGGATATAATGATGGTAGTGTTATAACAGCAATAGTTGCTAATACTGGTAACACTACACTTACATCTCTTAATGTAACATTAAACATTACAGGTGCTAATACTTTCTCAAATATGAAAACAATACCTACATTAGGTATTGGTGCTTCAACATTAGTTACTTTTGATCCGTTTACTCCAACTGCTTTAGGTACTAATACTGTTACAGTTTCTGTTCCTTCAGACGGTAATAATGGAAATAATTCTTTCTCAATCAATAATCAGGAAGTTACTCCTAACTCTTCTTCTTATGCTTTAGGAACAGTTGCTGCAGGTGGTGTTGGATTTAACGGTGCTACAGGTGATTTCGTTGCAAAATTTAATTTAGCAATTACTACTGTTTTAAATCAGGTTAATGTTAACTTCAGTACAGGTGGACAAACTTTCAGAATCGGTGTTTGGGATGATGATGGTATTGGTGGAACACCCGGAACATTACTTTATGAATCAGGTGATCAACTTTCAACTTCAGGTGTATTCACTGTTTTAGTTTCTCCGGGATTAAATTTATCACCCGGTGATTTCTATGTTGGTGTAAGACAAATTGGTACTGTAAACGTTTCTTTCTCTTACCAGTCAGAAACTCCTATCAGAGCACAAACTTTCTACTTTGCTTCGCCAACAGGAAGTACAACTTGGAATGATTTTTCTCCTGCAAATTCTTTCAGATTTATGATTGAACCAAGATATGCTCTTAATAATGACGTTGGTGCAGGAAATATTAATCAATCAGGTACAACTTATTTACCTATTGGCACCACTAATATTCCAATGACAGGTAATGCAAATAATTACGGTCAGAATACAAATACTTTTGACGTTGTAAGAAAAATTTATGATAATTTAGGTTCTTTAATTTATAATCAAACAACAACTGTAACAGGCTTAGTAGGTTCATCTTCAACTCCAACTACTTTCCCTGATTTTACAGGATTCACTGAAGGTGTTACTTATACAATAGTTGACTCTTCAACTTTAGCAACTGATCAGAATATTGATAACAACAGATCACAAACAACTTATACACCGATTGTGGCAAGAACAATGGCAGTTGTTTGGAACGATGCCGCAAGCAGAGATTCACTCGTTGCACAATTGAATGCAAGAGGTTATACAAATGATTATAACTTAGTTGCAGGTGCCGGATTTACAGGAACTTTCAGAAACTGGAGAAGTGTATTCTATCTATGTACTTCAACCGGTAACTGGACAACAGCTCACAGAGATTCAATGAGAGCTTGGTTGGATGCTTCAACACCTGGACCGAATAAAAAGACTTTATTTATTTTCGGTAATGACTTAGGATATAATAATGATCCTATAAGAAATGTTTCAGCTCCTGCACTTGATACTGTATTTTACAGACAGTATTTAAGAGGACAGTATATTGCTGATAACTGGTTAACTTCTGTCTTACCGGCTAACAGATTATTCTATGGAACAGGCTTGCTTTCAACTATTACAGCTGACTCAGTTCAGGATCCATTCCCGGATTTAGTATTACCTGCAAGATGGAATGATGGAGGAAATATTGCTGCTTTATTCCTTCCACAAACTACAACTACAGGTGACTCAGCAGTTGGTATTGCTTACGGTTCTATGACTACAAATTATAATTTATTCTATGGAACAAATGTTTATGCCAATTACAGAACAAGAATCGGCGGAACACTTGATAATCCTATAGATGTATTTGATGCATTGGCAAACTGGGCAAATGCAAACGAAGGTGCATTGCCTGTTGAACTTATCAGTTTCACAGCCACTGCAAATAAAAATAATGTTGACTTAAAATGGACTACTGCAACAGAAACTAATAATTCCGGATTTGAAATTGAAAGAAGACTTTCATCAGATTCTGAATGGAGAAGAATTGCATCAGTCGAAGGTTATGGTAATTCAAATGAACCTAAACAGTATTCATTCTCAGACAGAAATTTACAAACAGGTAAATATAATTACAGATTAAAACAAATTGATTTCAACGGAAATTTTGAATATCATAATTTAACCGGTGAAATTATTGTCGGTGTTCCTGAAAAATTTGATTTAAGTCAGAACTATCCGAATCCGTTTAATCCTATCACAAAAATTAATTATGAATTACCTGTTGATGGAAAAGTAACATTAAAAGTATTTGATATTACAGGTAGAGAAGTTGCTAAACTTGTAAATGAAGTTAAAACTGCAGGTTATTATACTATTCAGTTTAACGCAAATGCTTTTGCAAGTGGTGTTTATTTCTATCAGATTTATGCTAATGGCATAAACGGTAAAGACTTCTTAATGACTAAAAAGATGATGTTAATTAAATAATAATCTTATAGTTTGAGGTTAATTTAACAAATAAGGGGCGAAAGCCCCTTTTTTGTTTATATTCCCAACAAATATTTTTCATTACTTTTGTCACAGATTAATCTTTTTATTGTCTAATATTTAATATGACAAATCCATTTTCAGATTCAATTCATAATCACGAAGAAGATAATATTCTGATTCAAAAAATTAAATCGGGAGATAAAAACGCTCTCGAAACTTTGATTAAAAAAAATCAGGGCTATATTTATAACATTGCTCTAAGACTGGTATTTACTCCAGAAGATGCTGAAGATATAACTCAGGAAGTATTAATAAAAGTTATAACTCATTTATCGGGATTTGAAGGTAAAAGCAATTTCAGAACCTGGCTTTATAGAATTGCAGTTAATCATATTTTAAACTGGAAAAAATCATCCGCTGAAAAAACTCATACTAATTCCTTCAGTATTTATTCCAAAATGATTGATGGTGTTCCTGATTTTGATATTCCGGATAATAATCCTTATACAATTGATACACGTATTCTCATTAAAGAAACTCAGTTCACCTGTATGATGGGAATGCTTTTGTGCTTAAGCAGAGATCAGAGAATTGTTTATATTCTCGGCTCTGTATTTGGTCTATCCGATGTAACTGCTTCTGAAATACTTGAAATTTCAAAAGATAATTTCAGACAAAAATTATCACGGGCAAGAAAAGATTTGTATAATTTTATGCATAATAAATGCGGATTGGTAAATAAAAATAATCCCTGTAAATGTAATAAAAAAACAAAACATCTTATTGATATAGGATATGTTAACCCCGATAAATTACTTTTCAATCGGAATTATTTTCATACAATTGAACAAAGTGTAGAAAAAAGAATAGAAGATTTGGAAACACTTTCAGATGAAGTTTGTGATTCATATTTCCGAGAACAACCATTTCAGGAATCAAAAGATTTCTCTGTCTATATCAAAAATTTAATACAAACAGATAAGTTTAAAAATATTTTTAATTATAATTAATCTTTTGTCACACCTTTTATAAATCGCTGTCTAAACTAATAAAAAAATTATTATGCTTAAATATATTTTATTAGTTTTATCTCTTTTGTTAATTACTTTAAATTCAGCAAATTCCGGAATCAAAAAAGTCCCTTCACAGTATTCAACAATTCAATCGGCAATTTTTGCAAGTAATAATGGCGACACTGTGGAAGTTTCTCCGGGTACGTATTTTGAAAACATAAATATAAGAAATAAAAATATTGTCGTTACAAGTTTGTTTTATATAAATAATGATTTATCTTATATTAAGTCAACAATAATCAACGGCAGTAATCCAATACATCCGGATTCTGCGAGTGTCGTCAGAATTATTTCCTGTGATTCTACAACTGTTTTGCAGGGTTTTACAATCACGGAAGGAAAGGGAACTAAATGGCAAGATGAACACGGAGCAGGAAGATATACGGAAGGTGGCGGAATATTGATTGCATTTTCACCATGTACAATTAGATTTAATATAATTAAAAATAATCATGCCATTGATGCCCCTACGGGAATTGCAAGTACCGGAGGAGGTGGAATCAGAATGGGTGATAGTAATCCTAAAATTCTGAATAATATAATTTCTGATAATGCTGCAATGTATGGAGGTGGAATTGTAAGTAATTATACAAATGCAATTGTGGCAAGTAATATAATATTCAATAACAGAGTTTATCAGGCAGTCGCAGGGAAGCCGGTATATGGAGGCGGAGGAATTTGGGTTAATGGAAGCGGACAGAAAATTATGATTATAAATAATACTGTTGTGAATAATTCTTGCTCAGGGGTTTCAGGTCCCGGGGCAAACAGAGGAGGTGGAATATTATTGAACGCTGCAAGGGCTGATGTAATTAATACAATCGTTTGGGGTAATAAACAATCTATTGGAAAACAAAACTGGGATATAAATTTTACAAATCAACTGAGAATTTTTTATTCAAATGTTCAGGATACCGCAATTGGAACAGGAAATATTTCTGTAAATCCGGGATTTGCAGATTCAAATTATTTATTATCAAATTCTTCACAATGCATAGATAAAGGGGATACTTCTGTAATTTATAACGATCCGTCAGATCCACTGAATCCATCAATGGCAAAATATCCTGCTTTTGGAACACTGAGGTCTGATATTGGTGCTTACGGAGGAAAATGGTCTTCAGTAATTCTAAATTCAGTATTTGTAGATGTTAAAAAACATGGTTCGGTAATTCCAAATGATTTTGAATTGTTCCAAAATTATCCAAATCCTTTCAAT
>DOWN01000101.1 GCA_003519545.1 Bacteroidota bacterium | reverse complement strand
AATTCGGGAAACCAAAAATTTTTACAGTGATGGGTTTTCTATCTATTATACCTATTGTTGCAGTTACAAATTTGCCAAAAGTTTCAATACCGATTGCTTTAATTTTTACAACAATGGTATTTGTTTTTTTCAGCGGAAGGTTTGTTCCCGCTACTGCATATATAACCTCGGTGGTCTCGGCTAAACACAGAGGAGCATTTATGAGTTTTAACTTTGCGTTTATGCAGATTACATCAGGAGTTGCCTCTCTGCTTGCAGGTATGATTATCACAAAATCACCGGATGGAACACTCTTGCATTATCCTTATGTTGGTTTAATCGCTGTTGCTTTTACTTTTATTGCAATGTTTATGATTAAAAAAGTAAAACAAGTGAACGAACCGGAACAGGAAATCCAAATCAAAAAAACTACTTCATCAGAAGAAGTCATCCTTCAGGATTAATTCACTCATCATAGCAAGAATAAATCAACCTTTCCGGAAAATTCATCTCCCACAGGAGTCTCCTGAAAGGGATTCCTGCGTATTCCAAACAAACACCAAAAATTCCTTTCAAAATAATTAGTGCAATTCTGCCTGTCCCTATTTATCAGGATCTAATTCGTGTCAACCTGTCCCGCTCTGCGGGATTCGTGAAGAAGCCCTTAACAAACAAACCCCATTCCCTCCTTCATTTATTATTGAATATTAACATCCTTTTATCCATTTTCACAAAATTTAAATTTTGGAAAAAGACCACAGAATTTTCACACCTATCGTAATCGTATCTGCTCTCGGTTATTTCGTGGATATTTATGATCTCGTGCTTTTCGGAATTGTCAGAATCGCATCCCTTACCTCTCTCGGATTATCCGGTGATGAATTAACTTCATCAGGTGTATTACTCCTTAATATGCAGATGGGCGGAATGCTTGTCGGTGGCATCATTTGGGGTGTACTCGGTGATAAAAAAGGAAGAGTTTCAATTCTTTTCGGTTCAATAATTCTTTATTCACTTATGAATATCCTCAACGGATTTGTAACCGATATTCCCCAATACGCCGTAGTAAGATTCCTCGCAGGTATTGGTCTTGCAGGTGAACTCGGAGCAGGTATCACTCTCGTTTCTGAAACTATGAATAAAGAAAAACGCGGATACGGAACAATGATGGTTGCAGGTATAGGCGTACTCGGTGCAGTGGTTGCTGCTCTCGTTGGTGACTTAACCGATTGGCGAACTGCTTATTTTATCGGTGGCGGAATGGGTTTTTTAATTTTACTTTTAAGAGTCGGTGTTTATGAATCAGGAATGTATAAATCCATTCAGCACAGCAATATCGAAAAAGGTAATTTCTTTAAACTGTTCACTTCAAAGAAATTATTTTTTAAATATATGAATTGTATTCTTCTCGGACTTCCTCTATGGTTTGCTGTCGGAGTATTAGTAACATTCTCTCCTGAGTTCGGTAAAGCATTCGGATTCACTGAACCGGTAATAGCAGGTAAAGCAATTATGTTTTGTTACATAGGTATATCCGCAGGTGACTTTCTCAGCGGATATATAAGCCAAATAATCAGGTCAAGAAAAAAAGCGATAAACATTTTTGTCTTTGGTGTGATAATAATGATTTTTGTTTTTCTCTTTCTGAATAAGTTCGGTGTTAATGTTTTATATTTTTATTGTTTCCTTATCGGTGTGGTGTGTGGTTATTGGGCTCTTATGCTTTCCAATGCATCTGAACAATTCGGAACTAATCTAAGAGCAACCGTTACTACTTCCGTTCCGAATTTTATAAGGGGTTCGGTTATACTAAGCACGACCGCATTTTTATATTTAAAACCCGGGATTGGAATTGTATATAGTGCTTTGACTGTAGGTCTTGTAGGGGCTGTTATAGCATTGTTCGCAACTAATTCACTTGAAGAATCTTTCGGAAAAGATTTGGATTATATCGAAGAATAATCAGTGAATAATCAATGAATAATCTGTCTAAATCTGATTATCTTATCTTTTTCTCCGAAAATGTAAACAATATCTCCTTCTTCAATTATTGTATTACTCGGAGGATTATTTATAATTTTATCTTTTCTTTTAATTGCTAAAAGTGTAATTGAGTAATTATTTCTTAAATCAAGTTCAGCAAGTGATTTATCTGTTAATAAATTTCCGGGTTTAATTTTTAAAGGTGTCACTTCTACATTTGAAAATTCTGATTCAAGTAAAGTTAACTTTCCCCCGTATTCTGAAAATCCTCGTAACACTTCATATCCGTCAGATCTTATAACATTTATAAACTGTTCAATATCATTTATTGGAATCATATATCTGTTCAACACATGAGCAAAAATTTCAATTGAAGTTTCAAACTCTTCAGAAACAACATCATCCGCACCAAGTTTTCTCAATGTTTCTATTTCCTGAACATACTTTGTTCTTACAATTATAAAAAGATTTTCATTTAATAATCTTAAATTCGTCACTACCCTTCTTGTCCCGAGTGGGTCTGAAATAGCCACCACAGCAATTTTTCCTGTTTTCACTCCCGCTGATATCAACACATCTTCGTTATAAGCATCACCGAAAATTATAGGTCTGTTATTTTTTAATTCTTCTCTTACAACTTCAGGATTTGTTTCAATTATAACATAAGGCAGAAGTGCATAATTTGCTGCTTTGACTACATTCCTTCCGTTAAGCCCGTAACCAATTACTATTATATGATTTTTGTATGTTTTCTTTCCGGATATTGAAGGATCGGAAAAATTTTTTGAAGTTATATATGATTCAAATTTTTTATTTAAACTTGTTTTCAAAACAGTATGTGTAATCTTATGACCAAATTTATATACAAACGGAGTTATTGCCATTGTTATAATTGTCACAGAAAGAAAATACTGATAAGTTTCGTTTGAAATTAAATTTTCACTCAATCCTATCTTTGAAAGTATAAATGAAAATTCACCAACTTGTGCAAGCATTAAACCTGTCAACACCATTGTCCTCGAAGCAACTTTGAGAACAAAGGCGGATATCCAACCTGTAAAAAATTTCAGAATAAATACTAAGCAGGATATCAATAGTATTACAGGAAAATTCTGAATTACAAAATTTATATCAAGAAGCATTCCTATTGAAACAAAGAAAAATGATTCAAAGATTACCTTGAATGGAATTATATTTCCTATTGCCTGATGTGAATATTCCGATTCTGAAATTATAAGACCTGCTAAAAAAGCACCGAGTGAAAGTGATAGACCTATTGAAGAAGTTGCCCAACCTATTAAAAAACATACAACGATTATAGATAATAAAAATAATTCTTTGTTTTTTGTTTTTGTTATTTCATATAAAAGTTTCGGCATAATATAATGACTGACAAGATATACCGCAATAATTATCACTAATCCTTTGAGAAGTAGAAAAGATATTTCGCCGGTTAAATTAGTTGAATCACCTGATAAAATCGGAACAATAAGCATCATGGGGACAACTATTATATCCTGAAAAATTAAAATAGCGAGAATAACTTTTCCATGGGGTGTATCCATCTCCTGACCTGCCTGAAGAAGTTTCAGAACAATTGCAGTTGAAGATAATGAAATTAAAAAACCTATAAATATAGATTCAGATTCTGAAAATCCGGTATAGATTGAAATAAAATAAACTATGATGATTGTTAATGAAATCTGTATTAGTCCGCCAAGAATAACAAACCTTTTTATTTTTAATAATTCCTTGATGGAAAATTCCAGACCAATGGTAAACAATAAAAGTATTACTCCTATCTCTGCCAGGAGTTCTACATCGTGAACATTTTTTACAAGACTTAATAAATAAGGTCCGCAGATTATCCCCGTGATTAAAAATCCGAGAATTGCCGGAAACTTTATCCTGTCAAATATCCAAATTACCGCGACGGATAAAGTTAATATAACTACTAAATCTGCAAGTAAAGGAATGTGCATATAAGAACTTTTATCAAAAATTTCCGTATATGAATTTTATAGGGAAACTAATTGAAAATGTTTATAGTTTATCTTAATTACACAAAATATAATGTTTAGTTATTTAAAAGTATAGATTAATTGAGTATGTATTTTCCCCATAAAAAAATATCATCTCTGATTACATTTCTTTTTGTTGTTGCCTTTATTTTTACATCCTCATATAATATTTCATTCGCTCAGTTAAACGGAAATTATACAATCGGAATTGCAGGTCAATTCAAAGATATTAAATCTGCAATTGAAGAATTAAAAAAATCCGGAGTTTCAGGAAAAGTAAATTTTGAAATTCAAAACGGTGTATATGTTGAGCAGATTGAAATTCCGAAAATTGCCGGTGCCGGTCTTCAAAACAAAATAATATTCCAGTCACTTTCCGGTAACCGTGATGATGTTGAATTGAAATTCGCAGGTTCAGTAAATAAAAATTACGTAATTAATTTTAACGGATGTGAATTTGTTGAATTTAAAAATATTACCGTTAAAAATTTAAACAAGCCGTTTAATGGATTAATAAAATTTTCTAACGGTTCGGATAATATCCGTCTTTACGGATTGAAACTTGAGTCACTGAAAAACATTAACAATGATTTTAATACTGCAATCTCTTTTGAAGGAGGAAAATTTGAAAATATTCTTATTGAAGATAACCTGTTTTTAAATTCTTATTTTGCTTTTCATAATTCATTAAATAATTCAGAAATTTTTAATCTTAGTTTAACAGACAATGAATTCGAAAACTGTGTTAACTCTGTTCAATTAATTAATGTAAATGGTTTAACTGCCGAATCAAAT
>DOWN01000056.1 GCA_003519545.1 Bacteroidota bacterium | reverse complement strand
TGACTGGTTAGAAGAAAGGATTTCAAAATATTGTGAAAAATTTAAGATTAATACTGAGCAAATTAATAGTCCCGCATTTATAAATTCAATATCTGATCTGGAAGAATATTTTAAAAAAAGAAAAAAATATTTTCAAAAAGACTTTTATATTCTTCAGAGGAAAAAATTAAAAATTCTTGTTGATAATTTCGATAATCCCATAGGAGGTAAATGGAGTTATGATTCTGATAACAGAAAAAAATACCCTAAAGATAAAATCCCACCTGAAGTCATTCATCCGGAGTTAAACAAATTTTATAAGGAAGCGATTAAATATGTAGAAAAAATTTTTCCGGATAATTACGGAATTATAAATGAAACATTTATCTATCCTGTTACTTTTCGTGAGAGTGAAAAGTGGATGAATCAATTTTTTAAAACAAGGTTTTCGGAGTTTGGGATTTATGAAGATGCGATTTTGGAAAATGAAATTGTTCTAAACCACAGTGTTTTATCACCATTACTAAACACAGGATTGATAACTCCTCTTCAATTGGTTAATTCTGCAATAGACTACGGAATCAAAAATAAAATTCCTCTTAATAGTCTTGAAGGATTTATAAGACAAATAATTGGATGGAGAGAATTTATTCGCGGTGTGTACATTTTTACAGGACGTAAACAGCGGACATCAAATTTTTTTAACAACGAAAAAAAAATTCCGGTTACATTTTATTCAGGCACTACAGGAATCAAACCTATAGACGATACCATTAAAAAAATTTTAAACACAGGATATTGTCATCATATAGAGCGGCTGATGATACTTGGTAATTTTATGCTGTTGTGTAATTTTAATCCACGCGAAGTTTACAAATGGTTTATGGAAATGTTTATAGATGCTTATGATTGGGTAATGGTTCCCAATGTATTTGGGATGAGTCAGTACGCTGATGGTGGAGTGATGGCAACTAAGCCGTATATCAGCGGGAGCAGTTATATATTAAAAATGAGTGATTACAAAAAAGCAGATTGGTGTATAGTTTGGGATTCATTGTTTTGGAATTTTATGGATAAGCACCGGGATTATTTATCCAATAACCCCCGTCTATCAATGTTAATAAAAACCTTCGATAAAATGCCAAGTGAAAAAAAGGAAAATTTGTTAAAAACCGCAGAGAAGTTTTTAAGGAAGTCATAATTTTCTCGTGCGTCCTGGGGGGATCGAACCCCCGACCTAATGATTAAGAGTCATTTGCTCTACCGGCTGAGCTAAGGACGCATTCAAATATAATTAATTCTAAAATAATTTCATATATCGCTCAAAAACAAATCTCTTGTTTCTTTTTTTCCCAGTTTGTTCTACTAAAATCCCAATATCTACAAATTTTTGAACTAATTTTATCGCACTTGGATTTTTTATTCTACATACTTTTTCTACAGTCTTTACAGAAATATAGGGACTTGTAAATAAATGATTAAATAATTTTAATGCATTATCTTGTCTTACAAAATTTTTTGAAATTATTTCTTTATCATTTTTTTTAAGTTCTAATATACTTCTTATTGATTTTACAGCATTATCAGATGTTTCTTTCACACCTTCTAAAAAAAATTTTATCCAGCTTTCAATATCATCTTTATATCTGATATTGTTCAAGTTATCATAATATAACTGTTTATGTTTTTTAAAATATTCAGATAAATATAACAGTGGTTTTTTTAATACTTCTCTGTGTATTAAATAAAAAGTAATTAATAATCTTCCTACTCTACCATTACCGTCAAGAAATGGATGAATACTTTCAAACTGACTATGAATCAATGCTGTTTTGATTAAAACCGGTAAAGGAGATTTTTCATGCATAAATTTTTCTAAATTATTTAACGATTGCATCATATCATATACCGGTGGAGGTATATATGTTGCCGTATTTATTGATGAACCTCCAACCCAATTTTGAGATTTTCTAAATTCACCGGGATTCTTATGCTCTCCCCTTACTCCAACTAATAATTCTTTATGAATTTCTTTTATCAAAGGTAATGAAAGTGGGAATTCATTTAGTCTTTTTATTCCATAATTCATAGAATTTATATAATTTATAATTTCATCTACATCATTGTTTGATTCCAAATCACTTAAATTTGATTCTGCTTTTAATAATTCAGAAAACGTAGCTTGCGTACCTTCAATTTGTGACGATAAAGTTGCTTCTTTTCGAGCATACATAAATATAAAATAGTCAACCTCTGGTAATGTTTCTGCAATACCATCCAATCTTCCTAAAGCTAGGTCTGCTTTTGATAATAAATCATTTAGCTTGGAATCAAATTTTATTTCTATTGGTAAATTTTTTGGAATAAAAGCAGAAAATGCTAATTCTCCTGATAATTGTTTTTGAAAAGTACCGCTTCTCATATTTTTAATATTTAATAAACATATCTAAAATAGATAAGAATTTCCATATCTATCCTTACCCCCCTCAAAGATAGATAAGAATTTCCATATCTATCTATGCCCCCCTCAAAGATAGATAAGGATTTCCTTATCTATCTTAGGTGATGTTAAATTAATTATATATTGACATTTTTTGAAAATGGGCGGAATTTTTAGTTTTCATCTAAATTCTCGAAAATTACAGATTTTTAATCAAAATTATTGAAATTTTGAAGATTTCATTTATAATTTCCATTTTTTAGTCGAATTTTCATAAAATTTTACTAATCATTTTAAAACTAGTGTAATTCGTTTAATTAGTGTAAACCTGTCCCGACTTGGCGGGATTCGTGGTTATGTATCTTTTATTATCTCGTGGGGAGGTTTCCGAGAATGGACGAGATTGCGGAGCAAGTCCGCAATGACAATTGGTTGTTGAGTCGAGGGGTGAATGCGAATACATTCATGGGATAAAATTCGTAGGAGTCCTTTTCAAGAGCCTCCTGCGGGAGAGGATATTTCAATTAGTTTTTAAAATTAGTGCAATTCGTTTTAATTAGTGTAAACCTGTCCCG
>DOWN01000364.1 GCA_003519545.1 Bacteroidota bacterium | reverse complement strand
GGGGATCTCACAAATTTATCGAACTCTTTAACTTCAGAACTTGAAAAAGTTTTTATAACCTGTATGACAGCAGAATTCATAATAATTAAAAATTACTCACAAATTAAAAAATTTCTGTTTGCAGAGATAACAAAATATATTTAATTTTGTTTATGTTAAACATAAATGAAAAGATACTTTGGCTCATTTTAAAAAATTATAATAATACCGAGACTGTATTTAAAAGACAGTTTGTAATCGGTAAGTATGTTTTAGATTATTATAATGAACGTTTAAAACTCGGAATTGAACTAAAAATTGGAGGGGAAAAAAACAATAAGTATCATTCCGAAAGAAAAAACTTCTTAAATGAAAAAGGTATCAAACTCATTTCGGTTAATGAAAATTTCTTGCAATCGGAATTAAATAAAATAACAAAAAAAATACTCAACAAAAGGAGATCAAAATGAAAAAGTTATACTTACTCGGATTTGTCTTTATGGCACTTCTTTTCGTCTCAAACTCAGCATCATCACAAACTTTATATTTCTGTGAAGGTGTAGATGCAGACGGATATCCGATAACAGCATCCAAAACTTTCAACATAAGTTCATCAGGTGGTTATCTGTATGCTCTTGTAAGAATGCCTTATGAAATTGGTTGCAGATCAATAAGACTTGAAATCTATAGAGACGGTGCTTATGATAATACAATCTATATTGATACAGAAACAAACTGGACATGGTTTTGGAAAAAGATTACTTTCTATAAAAACGGAAATTACTCTTTTGATGTATATGACTGTTTCGATTACCTCTTAACTTCAGGTAACGTAAGGATAAATTATAAATAAATTTGTGTCCGGAAGCGTGATCGCAAATCATCTGCAGGTATCGGATCTCCCCCCGAGCCTGCAGTTTTTATTTATAAAAATTATCAAAAAATTTTATTATTTTTCAGTGAAATATTTTCCCAAATTTTAATTTATTAAAAATGAAAAATAAATTTCTATTTTTAATTATATTATCCTTTTCTCTGCTGCTTTTTGCGGTAGATTCTTCTGCTCAATCAATGGTTTTCAGTTCACAGGTTAATTCTGATTGTACACCGACAGGGGTTTCTAACACTTATAAACTTAACGGTGGAAGTGTTGAAGTTTGCTGTATCGTAAATCTCACAACAGAAACTTCTTCCAACTCATCAGTTGTTTTTGATATTTTTAAAAACGGAGTTAATGATTTTTCGACTACTCTTGATTTACCTCCAAAAACTAACTGTTACTGGGAAAAATTAATCTTTAAAACTCCTGCTGAATGGACTGTAAAAGCAATTGATTCAAACGGGAATGTAATTGCATCCGGAACTATTACAGTAACCAATTAATATTACAATTTATTCGTTTTATATTCGAATTTCTTAGTCCGTAACTTTATAGTTGCGGACTTTTTTATTATAACTATATGTTATATTTATCGTATTATTCAAAAAAAATAATTATGAAAAAATTTACAGTTTTATTTTTATTTGTATTGTTAATTTCGGCTCAAAATTTATTCTCTCAGCAAAAATATAATTTTGAAGTTGTTTCAGGTAAAGACTGGAAAGGTTTCCTGACTTACAAAGACTATTCAAGCGGTAATGAAGTTAATATTCCCGTTAATATCAGATTAGATTATATTTCTAACAATGAATATAATGTGACTCTTGAATTCCCAAAAGAACCTCATGCTAATTCAAATTATAAGAAATCCTTTTCTGAAGACGGTAAAAAGTTCGGAGATGAAAATGTTACATCTGTTTCAGTTGAATACGGCGGTAAATATACTTTAATAACTGAAAAAGAGGGAATGGATGATAATAAACCAGCTGATTTTAAATTTACATATAAATATTCAGAAAATGAATTCTCAATAAAAAAAGAAGTAAAATATAAGGATGAAAATGATTATTTTGTAAGGAATACATTTAAATTTAAAACGGGTGAATAATGAAATATTTCATAATTTTTTTCTCAGTAATTTACTTATTTAATTCTGAAAAAATTTATTCTCAAGGTTGCAGTGATGCCGGAGTTTGTTCTATTCACTCACTTAAACCGGACGTCGAAATTCCATTTACAATGAATCAGTTCACAGTCGGCTTGGCTTATGGAAAAGGTGACAGTGGAATAAACGTAGTCAATCCATACATAGAATATAACCGGTCATTAAACAGAAATTGGAGTGTTAACGGAAGATTAAATTTTCAAAGTAATTCAGGAACTCTCGCAACCGTTTCAGGTTTTTCTGATGCTCTCTTAAGCGTTACTTATAGTTCCGAATCAAATCTCTCTTTTACACTTGGTGCAAAAATTCCTTTTAATAAATCTGATAAATCAGAAAACGGCTTACCTTTACCTATGGCATATCAAAATTCTTTAGGCACTTTTGATTTGATATTCGGAATAGGATATAAATATAATGAATTAGGTATTTTTGCGGGATATCAAAAACCTCTTTCTCAGAATAATAATCAGTTTTTTTCTTCTGATTATCCTGCTAATTCACAAGCAAGAGGTTTTCCATCAACAAATAAATTTGAAAGAGAAGCGGATGTTATATTCAGAGTTACATATCAATTTAAAGCATCAGATAATTTCTATATTACTCCGGGAATTCTTCCTGTAATTCATGTTGGTGATGACCATTATACAGATAAACAAGGTCAATTTGAAAAAATTGACAGTTCAGCCGGGTTAACATTAAATGTTAATCTCTTTATGAATTACATTCTTGATCAAAATAGTTCATTAGTCCTAAGTTATGGAATGCCTGTTGTATCAAGAAAAGTCAGACCTGAAGGACTGACAAGAAAGTTTGCAGTATCACTTGATTACAAATATTCTTTTTAAAATTTAAATAAAATTATAATGATAAAATTATTTTATCTTATAATTTCCCCTTGTATTATTATTGGTTTTGCATTCGCATGCGTCAAAACAGAAAATGCGGAAAATATTTATTCAGTAAATCAAAAAAATCAGATTTCGGATACATGCAACGACCCTGATAGAGATGATATAAACTGTCATTTCGAATATATGCCTGAAAATGTTTCAGCATATTTGAAGATTGCTGACGATACCGTTTCCGGTTATAGAATAATTATAAAAAGCAGGTTGCTAAAATCAGACGGAAAAACTCCAATACCAAATGCATATGTATTTCATTATCATACTGATAAGAATGGTTATTATCCTAAAAACGGTAAGGAAAAAGGAATTCATAAATGGACAGGATACTTACACGGATGGAACAAAACTGATGAAAACGGATATTTTGAAATTCATACAATAAGACCTGCACAATATCCTTCGAATGATTTTCCCGCACATATTCATTCTGTTGTAAAAATTAATTCAGACACAAAAGCATTTTATATAAATGATTATGTGTTTAAAGATGATCCGCTCGTATCAGAAAAATATACAGGAAATTTAAACTTTCAGGGAGGCAACGGAATTGTCGAATTTGACTCTGATTCATCGGGTGTTTTAATTGGAAAAAGAGATATAATTCTCAATAAAATCAATTAAAAACAGAAAACTTTCTTCATTTTAAATCAAAACTTTATTAATTAAATTAATGTTTTAGATATTAAATTTTAAAACTTTAATTTAATAATATGTACGGTGGCGGAAATATATTTGAAAAACCTGAAAATGAAATTCAGGAAGATCCGGTAAAACTTGCAGAGTTTGAAGCAAGAATTTTGGCAGGTGAAAAAATTGAACCAACAGACTGGATGCCTAAAGAATACAGAAAACAACTTATCAGAATGATTGAGCAACATGCTCATTCTGAAATTATTGGAGCATTACCTGAAGGTACTTGGATAACACGTGCACCGGGTTTCAGAAGAAAACTTGCTTTGATGGCTAAGGTTCAGGATGAAGTAGGTCATGCACAATTGCTCTACAGTGCCGCTGAGACTTTAGGAAAACCACGTGAAGAAATGATTAATGATTTAATATCAGGTAAATCAAAATATTCAAATGTTTTTAATTATCCGGCTGTAACTTGGGCTGATACTGCGGTCATTGCATGGCTTATAGATGCAGGAGCGATTATAAATCAGGTTGCAAATTCAAAAGGTTCATACGGACCTTATTGCAGAGCATTGGAAAGAATTTGTCAGGAAGAATCTTTCCATCTTAAATACGGTCATGATAATGTTGTTTTCCTTGCTACAGGAACTCCGAAACAAAGGCAAATGGTTCAGGAAGCATTGAACAGATGGTGGCCACCGATAATGCATTTCTTCGGACCATCAGATAAAATTTCTGTTCATACTGAAACTCTTATGAGATGGAAAGTTAAAATGGCAAGTAATGATGATATGAGACAAAAATTTCTTGATATGTATGTCCCGAAAATTTGGGATTTAGGTTTGACAATTCCTGATCCAAAATTAAGAAAAAATGAAGAAACGGGAGTTTGGGAATATACTGAACCTGATTGGAATGAATTCAAACGTGTTATAAATGGTGATGGACCTTGTAACGCTGAGCGACTTGCTGTTAGAAAAATGGCTGAAGAAAAAGGAAAGTGGGTAAGGGAAGCGTTGTTAAACAGAAATGAAATGTATTCTGTACCTTTAAGTTAATAAAATAAACTAAATTGATAAATGCCCGCTACAGCGGGCATTTTGTTTTTATACTATGCCGATTAAATCTATTGATCCAAGGATTACAAGAGCGAATATTGAAATTCAGAATAAAGAAACTTCAAAAGAAAATAAAGTTTTAGAAAAACTTGATCACTGGCAAACTTACGAAGTCTTCGCTCAGAATAAAAGAGGAGAACATTATTCTCATGTTGGCTCATTGCACGCTCCAAATCCTGAAATGGCTTGGATACTTGCTAAAGAACAATTCGGAAGACGTAATAAAATTACCGGAATTTGGATTACAAAAACTTCAGATATTTTCAGCGTTACCGAAAATGAAGAAGAAATGTTTGAACTCAACAGTGAAAAAATTTACAGAGAAGCAGGCGGTTATAAAGTGATGGACAGGATAAATAAATTTAAAAAAGAAAATAAAAAGATTTCTGAAAAATGAATGTGAATGAATACAAATATAACAGTCATACTGAAATGAGTGATGAACTGACTTCAGGCGTAAAAGATTTGCTTTTTAAAATGGCTGATGATGAATTAATTTTAGGGCATAGAAATTCAGAGTGGACAGGTCTCGGACCGATACTTGAAGAAGATATTGCTTTTTCTTCTATGGCTCAGGATAAGTTAGGTCAGGCACAGGCAATATATAATTTACTTAATCAGATGGGTGAACAAGATGCGGACACTCTTGCATTTACAAGAAATGAAAATGAATATAAATGTTGTCATTTTGTAGAATATCCGATTGGCGAATACGATTTCAGTTTAATGAGGCATTTTCTTTTTGATGCCGCTGAAGCATTAAGATATAATTCACTTTTAAATTCTTCTTATAAACCTTTGTCTGATTTAGCAAAAAAATTCAGAGGTGAATTAAGATATCACACTTTACATTCTGAAGTTTGGATTGAACAGCTCAGCCGTGCAACAGAAGAAAGCAAAGCAAGAATGCAATCTGCACTGAATGAATGTATGCCGCTTGCATTAGGAATTTTTGAACCTTCTAAATATGATGATCTACTTTTACAGGAAGGTGTATTTACGGGTGAAGAAAATTTAAAGTCCGGCTGGTATGAACATATTCAGAATATATTAACAAATTCAGGATTAAAAGTACCTGATTTATCTTCAATTACTCCTTCATTCGGTGGAAGAAACGGATATCATACAGAATACTTAAAACCTTTACTTGATGAGATGTGCGAAGTTTATAAAATAGATCCTGAAGCAGAGTGGTAAACTGATGAATAGAGAAGAAGTTTTGGAAATATTGCAAAGTGTTAAAGACCCGGAAATTCCTAAATTATCAATTGTGGATCTCGGTGTTGTTACTGATGTTGAAATAACAAATGATAAACTAAAAGTTGTCTTGACACCAACTTTTTCGGGATGTCCGGCACTTAAAGTTATGGAAGATGATGTAAAAAATGCAATTAAAGAATTACCTTTTGATGAAAAAGAAGTAACAGTTAGTTTTGAAAAACAATGGAGTTCAAATTTAATATCAGAACGCGGAAGAAAAATTTTAAAAGAATCAGGGTTTGCACCTCCTCCAAAAATTAATGGATTGGTGCAAATAGATACATTTAAAAAAGTTAAATGCCCGTTTTGTGAATCTGATAATACAAATTTACAAACTCCTTTTGGTCCTACACTTTGCAGGGCAATACATTATTGCAACAATTGTAAACAGGCATTTGAACAATTCAAACCTGTCTGAAAAAATTAAATGAAAGTTTTAAAATTAATATGAGATTAGAAGATTTAACGGAACAACAAAGAGAAAAAATTTCTGAATTCGGAGTGAATACCTGGTTTGTATTGGATTTATTTTCAGATTATAAAAAAGATCCTACGTCAGTAAATGAAAAATGGCAAAAGTTTTTCAGTGAACTTGATGTTACTGATTTAAATTTTGTCCCGCAAGTAAACGCAGGGCAATCAACTAACGGACATACATCTGTAACAGGCAAAACAGAAATATCAGGTTCAACAGGTAAAGACAGTATTAAACAATTACCTGTTAATATGCCAAAACCAATGGACGGGGAAGAAGCCGTAGCAATTAGAGGAGCAGGTGCAAGAATTATTGAAAATATGAATAACAGTCTTTCTATTCCGACTGCTACAACATTCAGAGCAATACCTGTTAAACTTCTTGAGGAAAACAGAATTATAATTAATCAGCATTTAAAAAATTCAGGTAGAGGAAAAATTTCTTTTACTCATATAATCGGCTGGGCAATAATCAAAGCGATAAAATCTGTTCCTGTAATGAATAATGCTTTTAGTATTATTAACGGAGAACCTGTTTTAATTAAAAAAGAAAATGTGAATTTAGGTCTTGCTGTTGACCTTGAGAAAAAAGACGGAACGAGAAGTTTAATAGTTCCAAACATAAAAAAAGCAGACTTGATGAATTTTTCTGAATACTTTGACGCATATAATGATATTATAAACAGATCCCGTCAGAATAAAATTGAAGTATCGGATTTTCAGGGGACATCTATTTCTTTAACAAATCCCGGAACTATAGGAACTAATGCATCAAATCCACGGCTAATGATTGGTCAAGGTGCAATCATTGCAACCGGTGCTATTGATTATCCTGCTGAGTATCAGGCGGTAACTTCTGATGTTATTAATAATCTTGGTATTTCAAAGGTTATGAACATCACTTCGACTTATGACCATAGGATTATTCAAGGGGCTGAGTCAGGTATGTTTCTTAAAAAAATAAATGATTTACTTGTTGGTAAAGAAAATTTTTATGATGAGATTTTCAGAGATTTAAGAATTGCCGTTTTACCTGTTTACTGGAAAAAAGATAATAACACAGATATATCCGGAGCGATTCAAAATCTCAGTGAAGTTGAAAAACAGGCAAAAGTTATTCAGATGATTAATATGTTCAGAGTTCGCGGTCACTTGCTTGCACATCTTGACCCGCTCTCTGAGGTTGCTCATTCACATCCTGAACTTGATTCATCATACTATGGATTTACTATTTGGGATTACGATAGGGAATTTATCACTGACGGTCTTGCCGGTTTGAGAACTGCTAAGTTAAGAGATATTCTTGATATTTTATATAAAACTTACTGTGATAAAATTGGAGTTGAATACAGACACATTCAGGATCCTGAAGAAAAATTATGGCTTCAGGAAAAAATGGAGTCCGTAAAAAATACTCCTAACTTTGTTAATGAGCAGAAGAAACAACTGTTATATAAATTGATGCAAGCGGAATATTTTGAGAAATATATTGATAAAAAATATCTCGGTCATAAAAGATTTTCTCTTGAAGGAAGTGAAACGGTTATTGCAGTTTTAGATCATATATTAAATCTTGCCGCTGATGATAACGCAATAGAAATAATGCTCGGCATGGCTCACAGGGGAAGATTAAATGTGCTTGCTAATATTATAGGGAAATCAATGCAAGCAATATTCTCGGAATTTGAAGGTAATATTGAAACAGGAAATCCACAGGGTTCCGGTGATGTGAAATATCATCTTGGAGCAAGTGGTGATTATAAAACTCTGAACAATAAAACAATTAAAGTAGGTATTGCATCAAATCCAAGTCACCTTGAATTTGTAAATCCCGTAGTTGAAGGAGTTGTCAGAGCAAAGCAAACAAAACTTGGTGATAATTCTCAGCAAAAAGTTATACCGGTATTGCTTCATGGTGATTCAGCTTTCGCAGGGCAGGGAATTGTGGCTGAAACTCTCAATCTTTCACAATTACATGGCTATAGCACAGGCGGAACGATTCATATCATTATTAATAATCAAATTGGATTTACAACTTCACCTGTTGATTACAGGTCAACTGTTTATGCAACTGACGTTGCTAAAATGGTTCAAGCACCAATTTTTCACGTGAATGGAGATGATCCTGAGTCAACTCTTTGGGTTACTGAAATTGCCTATCAGTACAGACAGAAATTTAAAAAAGATGTTGTGATAGATGTTTACGGTTACAGAAGATTAGGGCATAATGAAACTGATGAACCTGCATATACTCAGCCGATTATGTATAAAGCAATAAAAGACAGACCTACTGTTGTGAACATTTACAGAAATAAATTGATCAATGAAAAAGTTATAACAGAAGATGAGTATAAGGAAATGGAAAAGGATATTCTTTCGCATCTTGATGTAAATTATGAAAAAGCGAAAAAGGATAATGAATTCAAAACGGACATACCTCTCGTATTATCGGATGATGAGATAAGTGCAATTAAAAATAAAATTTCTACAAAAGTTTCTGAAGATGAATTAAATAAAGTTGTAAATGATTTAACAATTGTTCCCGAAGGGTTTAATATTCATCCGAAACTTAAAAAATTTATTGATACAAGAAAAGATTATTTTAAATCAGATAATCCTCAGATTGACTGGGCATTTGCAGAAGCACTTGCATTTGGTACGCTATTGAATGAAGGTGTCTCTATTAGACTAAGCGGACAGGATAGTGCAAGAGGTACTTTCTCTCAGAGGCATATTGTTTTGACGGATGTGAATTCAGGATCAGAAATAAATTTGCATACAAATATTAAGTCTGATGCAAAAATTGAAGCACTGGACAGTTCGCTCTCTGAAAATGCTGTGCTTGGTTTTGAATTTGGATTTAGCACTGCTGATCCGACAACTCTTGTAATGTGGGAAGCACAATTCGGAGATTTTGCAAATGGTGCACAGGTTATTATTGATAATTTTATCGCAAGTTCTTATACTAAATGGGGATTGCCAAGTGACATTGTTTTGCTTTTACCTCATGGTCAGGAAGGTCAGGGACCTGAACATTCTTCTGCACGTCTTGAGAGATTTCTTGAACTATGTGCGGGTGATAATATGTTTGTATGTAACCCTACCACTTCGGCTCAGTATTTCCATTTATTAAGAAGACAAGCAAAAGATAAAGTAAGGAAACCTTTGATTATAATGACTCCTAAAAGTTTATTGAGGGAAAAACTTGCCGCATCTCCTAAATTTGATTTTGTTAATGAAAAATTCCACAGAGTTTTATTTGATAATCTTGATAAATCAAAAGTAAGAAAAGTATTATTATGTAGCGGAAAAATTTATTATGATTTATTGAAGTATAGAACTCAGAATAAAATTGACGATGTTGCAATTGTAAGACTTGAGCAATATTATCCTTATCCGCAGGATATTTTAACTGAATATTTTGCTGAGTTTAAAAATGCTAAAACTGTCGCGTGGGTTCAGGAAGAACCTGAAAATTTCGGTGCTTTAAGATTTCTCGCTTTAAGATTAATGAAGGATATTGCACCACATCAGAAAATCGAGTTTATTGCAAGAAAAGAAAGTTCCTCTCCTGCACCGGGGTCTAAAAAACTTTTCGATGAAACACAGACGAAAATACTCGTTTCTGCGTTTTCGTAACAATTTTACAAATATGCAGATTTTAATCTGCATATTTGTATTCATTAAAAAAATGAATCAATTCATTTGCCCTATGTTTTAGATCCCCTCTATTGATTACCAATAAAGGTTTTTTACCCTTATCTTTATATCTTACATCGTAATACTTAACTAACATATATTCAATAAACTTATACGCATTTTCATTCTCTAATGCTTCAAGCA
>DOWN01000225.1 GCA_003519545.1 Bacteroidota bacterium | reverse complement strand
AAACAGGTTCCATATTGGCAGTGTAATCATACATCTCACCTGAATTTAGATTTCCAACATAAAATAATTTTCCGGAATTAGTATAAAATAAATTATTAATGTAATCATATCCTTTTTTTGTTGTTGAAACCATTGTCGGGAAAGGTTGCTTTACCCCATTAACAAAAAGTTGAGCACTGACAGCATAGTTAACGGTATCAACTAAAACATTATCTACATAAGCAAAATCACCTGCATTATTAAATATCACATATCCCTGACTTCCACCGTCTGAGTTATACTGAATATTACTTCCTTTGTAAGTTTTTCCGAGATAACTTAATTCCATACCCATACTTGATCCGTAATAAGTTCTTGAATCTTCAGGGTTATATAAATCTTCAATGAAATAAAAATTTCCTGCAGGGCTATATCCGTAATCAAGTATAAAATTATTTTCACCGGTAAGCACAGGAGATACAGTTCCGTTATTAATATTTAGAATTTCAAATTTTCTATTGAGATTCGGGAGTGAACTTTTTATAACTGATGAATATATATATCCTCCTGTAGGTGCAACTTTGAACTGACCTGTATTTATGCCAAGTTCGGTTAACGTATTTCTGTTTCCATCATAAGTTATGTAATCATATCCATATTGGTTTTCAGTCATATCATTTCCCGGTTTATAAATATAATTTGAAACACTGAATCTGAAATTTCCTGATTCATCAAATCTCTGATCATAAAAATAACCGTTAACTCCGATAATTTTTTCATTACTTCCGTTTACAGAAAATTCCTGCTTATCATTTCCGATTATGAGATAACTTTCATACACATTAGGAGAGATAGAATCAGTAACAGAATAATGCGGAATGTTTCTGTAATCAACTAAAACCGGTGTATTGATTTGATTAAAATTTTTATATTCAGTGTTACCCACTACAACATAATCACCTGTGTTAGGCGTTGAGTAATCATAAAACTTACCGGATTTTTTTGCGATGTAAATCAATTGACCGTCGGTAGTATTATCAATACTGCTTTCATTAATGTCCGAATATTCTGTCATAGTAATATTATCTCCGAACATAAATCCTGCTTTACCGTTTTTTAAAACTATATATCCTCTTCTTCCCTGTTTGTTTTTATAGAAAGATTCATTACTGAAATTCATATCTCCCGGTGGATAATAAATATAAGGAGCGTAAATAGGTTTAATCAAATCGAAACTTTCAGAGCGAGTCATATTACCTGTTACATCTATTTGTCCGATTTTATAAAATCCGAATTCTTTAAAAATGAAAGTGTATTTATCATTCTCAAAATATGCAGAATAAGTATCAATGTATTCAAAGTTTGCGGAATTTTTTCCGTTGATTAAAATAAAATTATTATCAATTCCGTAATCACTGTTATAGTTTCCAGCTGTTGTAAAGAAATTACCTTTGCTGTCAAACTTTGTATCATTAAGATTTATAAAATCATACTGTTCAGAAGAACCGAATGATGATATGAGAAAATTTTTATTATTATCCTGCATATAATAGAGATAAACATATTTACCGGTAGCAGAATCAATAATCAAATTGTAAGCATCTGCATTTCCTTCGAAATCAAGTTTGAAAACTTGTTGTTCGTTTAAGGTTTGTGAGAATGCAGAATTGAAAAGGAATAATGCAAAAAAGGAAAGAATTTGTATAAATTTCATATTGTGTTAAATAAATTTGTCAAAAATACGTTAAATTTTGAGCAAATTAAAGAAACATTATAATCAGAAAAAGAAGTGTATTGTTTTTAGAAATTATGGTTAATGCCGAACGTGAAACCATTGCTATCATGAGAAGGATTTCTTTCTACACCTTTTGTATTTCCGTTTGAAATGTGCAGATGTTTAACTCCGAAAGACAGAGAAGTTTTTGAACTTAAATTAAATTCACCACCGATACCGTATTTTGTAATCCCGTTTAAGGATAAACCGTTTCTTCCGTCCTGGTCAGTCGGTTTTGGAAAATCTGTGAATGTATATATCAATCCACCTCCCGATTCAAAATATAATTTCCAATTTTTATTATTTACGGGATAAAATCTCGCGAACGGTCGAATAGAAATTCCTGTGGTTTTATTAAAGTCGTCGGAAAAATAGGTCAAACTAAATTCAGCACCAACAGACATAAAATCTCTTAAAAAATAATTTACACCTACGTTATATTGTGGTAAAAAGGTATTCGGATATTTATATCCAAATGAAAAACTTGCTTCATTATAAAGAGATAACTTATTGTTTAGTGTATTATTGTTTTTTGTAGTTAAGAGTAAAATCCCCACTGCTGCGGCGGGGAGAATGATACCCATTGACGTATGGAGTTTAAGCGGTTCAAAACCTAATGGATTATTTAACCAGTTATCTCCGTAAGCAAATTGAGATTTTGAAATAGACGTGAAAATAAAAACAAAGATAAGAACGAGAATTATCTTAAATTTCATTTTGAATAAAAGTTAATAGTTTGGATTAAATTTATTAGACAAGATAAAATTAGATACGTATTAATCGGTTAGAAGTTTTGAAGAGAGAAATTTTAAAATCGTAATTTTTAACCTCTAATTTAAATTCTTCTGTTCTTTGATTTTAAGAAAACTCTTTTTTAAGAAGTAATCTAAAAGAAACATCAGAATAAAATATACCGGCATAAATATAGGATATAGAGCCATTGAGAGGATAGTGTATCCGTGATAATTCCCTGCTTCGATTCCGATTGCACTGTCAATTATTTCGAACGACATAATGTATATATATAAAATGAGAAATGGAATAATCAAACTACCTATGATAACAATCCAAGGGATTTTTTGAGAAGGATTTTTTTTACGGCGATAAAAAATTAAAATTAAATGAACAGCAACAAGTAAAATTGCAAAAATCAAAGTTATACCAATAGGGTCAATAGCAATCAATAAATTTGCAAACTCACTTATGGGAGGTGTGTAGTTAATTTTTATGTATTCAGACGGCAGTTTATCAAAATTCCAAATTGCAACACCTGATAAATTTCCATTTGAAGGATTTCCGAGATTTGTAGTTACTTCGGTTTTTAAATTTTCTGCGTCAAAAATTATTTCCAGAGTTCCGAAAGATTTCCAGAACTTAGCGGGATAAAGCGAATACAAAACACTGTAATCTTTTACCCATCCTGAGCGGTCACTTCTTGCAAATGCAACATACTCAACTCTTATAGAATGTTCACCTTCGGAAAGGTCTAATTCAAAATATTTTAAGTCATTAAGATTATATCTGATTCCATAATTTTTATCCCAATATATCATAACTGATTCAGAGTTTCCGGATTCGTTTTCGTTTTTGTTTTCGCGGTTGAAAGATTCAGAAAAGTTTTGAAACTTAGTGTCTTTAGTTGAAATCAGTTCATCCGGTATTTGCTGAAGATTGACGCTAATCCCATCCACCCAAACATTAAAATTATCTTTAAAATCTTTTGCATAAAAAAGCAAAGGGATTTGAGTTCCTGATTTATCAGTTTTAATTTTGTAATCAATTACAAACTTCGCATTTTGATAATCAATCGCTTTGATGTAAATTTTTTCATTCAGAATGTTGATGTCGCTACTTGTGAGAGGAGAACCTGCGAGAGTTCCTTCAGTAATCGGCGAAGCCATATTACCGTAACAAACACGGGTTAGGATAGTGAGGAAAAATAATATATGTAAAATATTTTTAATCAATTGGTGATACTTTATGATTCTTTAGAAGAATTAAACTTTATAATTTTTTCCCAATTTATATCACGCTCGCAGTGCAGAATTCATTTGAAAATTCTCTTGTGAATTTATTAATCATCTGAGAATATGATTTTAAAAATTCTTCATTTTTTTCTTTTGCTTTATATCCAAGTGGTTCAATAATTTCAATATACAATTCCGAATCTCCTGAAATAAACTCCCAAAATTTTTGACCGCAGTATTTGAAATAATCTCCTTTGTCAGGATTATTATCTCTCCCATAACAGCAACCGTTAACAGCTACAATATTTAATTGTGAATTACTTGTTCTCAATGTTTTTTTTGCTGTTTTGAAATCTGTCACCATTTTTGCAATTTGAAAACTATTTCCCCAGTTTGGACCTGATTTAATTGTAACTATATATCTAACACCATTATTATCAAATTCTAAATCAATTCCGGAAATTCCGGATTTAAATCCACCATAAACTTTGCTGTTTATAAATATAGAAAGACCTTCCATCCAGTCGCCAAAAATTGTTTCCTCATTTGATGAAATATGAGCATCAACAATTCCCTTAATTATATGTTCGCCTGTTAATACAAATTTTGCTTTGAATAAATATGGATTCTTTCTTTTTAAAACTTGAGAAAGTTTTAGTCCATCAAGACTTTGAATTCTTTTTTGATGGAATACACCAATATTTTCTTCAACGTATTTTGATACGTCTTTTAGGTTTAGTTTTTTCATATTTTGCCTGCGGTTCAAAAATATAAAACTCAACTTCTTCCAATTGTTTTTTTACCATTTCATAATACTCAGGCACTATATCTATACCTATCGAATTTCGCCTCATTCGGTTTGCAACAACCAATGTAGTTCCCGAGCCCATAAATGGATCAAGGACAGTATCATTTTCTTTTGTGAATAATTTTATAAACCATTCAGGAAGTTCCTCAGGAAATGCTGCACTGTGATTTTTATTATTACATTCAGTTGCTAAATGTAATACGTTTGATGGATATGCTTTTTCCCTATCAATCCAATTTGAAATATTTTTTCCAAAGCCACTTCCAACTTTAGAGTTATCCCTGATTTTATCAGTTTCAGAAAGTTTCTTTAATCTTGTTTTTGCCCAGTCCCCCATCGGTACCATAACCTCTTCCTGATACATATTGAATTTCCGGTCTTTGTTAAATTGTAAAAGTCTTTCCCATGAATCTCTGAAACGGTTTGGCCATTTTCCGGGATATGAATTTTTTTTATGCCAGATAAATTCTTCTGTCCAAAGCCAACCTTGTTTTCTCATTTCGAGAATAAGCTCCATTACATAAGTGCTTCTTTCACCATCAACAACTTTTTCTTTGATATTCAGAATAAATGTTCCGGTATTTTTTAGCACCCTTAACAATTGCTCAGAAATTGGTAGAAACCATTCAACATATTTATCAGCAGAAATTCCACCATAGGTATTTTTTCTTTGGTCTGCATAAGGAGGAGAAGTAACAATCAAATCAACTGAGTTATTAGGAATTAATTTTAATTCTTCTTTACAATCTCCTAAATATAAGTCGGTTCTTATTTCCAAATTTGAAAAATCAATCTAAAAAAAAATTTAAACAATTAAGGTAACTATAATCCTAAAATCAATATTCTAAAATACACTTAATTTTAAATAATTTAAATAATGTATTTAAATCCCTTTCCCCATTTTGAATAAAATCTTTGATAATTTAAACTTATTTTTGATTTAATTTAAAGATTATAAAATTATGCAATATACTGTTCTTGAAAGATTTTTGAGATATGTGAAAATTGATACGCAATCTGATTTGGAATCT
This sequence comes from Bacteroidota bacterium, assembly GCA_003519545.1. Classification (GTDB taxonomy): domain Bacteria; phylum Bacteroidota; class Ignavibacteria; order Tepidaquicellales; family Tepidaquicellaceae; genus UBA9002. Next base: position 3,209 of record DOWN01000225.1, on the reverse strand, counting down.
CAATCGCAACCTTCAACTGAAAAGCAAAAAGACCTGAGCCGGATTCTCGTTGATGAACTTAATGATATGGGAATTCAAGATGCTCATCTTGATGAGTTCGGATATGTTTATGCTACGCTTGAATCTAACACAGACAAAAAAGTCCCGGTGATTTGCTTCTGTTCGCATGTTGATACATCACCTGAAATTTCCGGAAAAAATGTTAATCCGGTTATTTATAAAAATTATCAGGGCGGAGATATAAAACTTCCAAAAAATAATGTAATCATTTCTCCGGAAGAACATCCTGATTTAAAAAATCAAATTGGAAATGATATAGTTACCGCAGACGGAACAACACTTCTTGGTGCAGATGATAAAGCAGGTGTTGCGGAAATTATGGATGCGATTTATTTTTTAAAAAATAATCCGGACATAAAGCACGGAACAATAAAAATTTTATTCACACCTGATGAAGAAATCGGTAGAGGTGTAGATAAAGTTGATTTAAAAAAACTCAATGCTGATTTTGCTTATACGATTGACGGTGAAACTGCAGGTATGATTGAAGATGAAACATTTTCTGCTGATGAAGTTACGATTAAAGTAAAAGGTTTTAATACTCATCCCGGATTTGCGAAAAACCTTATGCAACCTGCAATTAAAATTGGTGCTGATATAATCGCATCTCTTCCGAAAGATAAACTCTCTCCTGAAACTACCGATGGCAAAGATGGTTTTATACATCCAGTTTCAATATCTGGAGGGAATGATGAACTGACAATTAAACTTATTATCCGAGATTTTAATGATGATGGTTTGAAAGAAAAAGAAAATTTTCTTAAGAGCATTTGCGAAAATGTTATCAAAAATTATAACCGTTCATCTTTTGAATTCAAAGTAAAAGAGCAATACAGAAACTTCAAAAAAATTCTTGATAAACATCCGCAGTTGATTGATTATGCAAAGGAAGCGGTTACACGTGCAGGATTAACTCCCGTAATGAATTCAATTCGCGGAGGAACTGACGGTTCGCGATTGTCATATATGGGTTTGCCTTGTCCTAATATTTTTGATGGCGGGCATGCTTTCCACTCAACACAGGAGTGGGTTTCAGTTCAGGATATGAAAAAGGCAGTTGAAGTGATTATAAATATTATAAAAATCTGGGAAGAAAAATCCCGTTAAAATTTAAATCAATTTGAAAATTTTTCTTGTAATATTACAGTTTTCCATCATAGGATATTTTATTTATCTCGGTAATATTTTACCTGATAATACTTTCAGCGGAATATTAATTATTGCGGGAATTACAATTGGAATTTTCGCTATGTATGAGATGAATTTTAAATTTTCGATTTTTCCGGATTTACCTGATGGTTATAAATTAGTAACAACGGGAATTTACGGAAAGATAAGACATCCAATGTATCTTGCAGTACTTGTGATTACTTTGAGTTTTATAGTAAATGACTTTTCGGTTTTGAAAATTTCTCTTTGGGTGATTTTATTTGTAGTATTAATATTGAAATCCGAAATTGAAGAAAATATTCTATCTCAAAAGTTCGATGAGTATTCAGTTTACCGGCAACATACAAAAAGAATTATTCCATATTTAATATAAATTTTCCTTTTGTTTTCTCATTATTCCAATTAATGAATTCATATCATCAGGCAAATCAGTTTCAAATCGTAAATTTTCTTTTGTGTGAGGATGAATAAATCCAAGCACTTTAGCATGCAATGCTTGTCTCGGCATTTTTTCAAGCAGGTTATTTATTGTTGCTTTTTTTCTTGATGTAAGGTGAACTGATTTAGGTTCACGTCCTCCATAAGTTTCATCACCAAAAACCGGATGTCCCATCGAACTCAAATGAACACGTATTTGATGTGTTCTACCCGTTTCCAGTTTTAGTTTTACAAGTGAAAACATTTCAAACTCTTCCAATACTTCAAAATGAGTTACTGCACGTTTACCTCCTTCTTCGTCATCTTTATATACGGCAACTTTTTTTCTGTCCCGTTTATCTCTACCAAGTTTTTTTTCTATGACACCTGATTTATTTTTAAGTATCCCCCAGACAACCGCATTATATTCCCTATCAATAGAATGCCTGTAAAACTGATCTGCAAGTTTTCTATGTGTAACTTCATCTTTTGCGATAACAAGAATTCCCGAAGTATCTTTATCAAGCCGGTGAACAATTCCCGCCCGTTCAAACCCATTCAAACTTGAAAGAGAATCATTTTTCTTTGAAGCATAAAACATCACGGCATTTACAAGTGTGCCACTGTAATTTTTATATGCGGGATGAGTAACCATTCCCGCAGGTTTATTAACAACCATTAAATAATCATCTTCAAAAATTATATTCAGCGGAATATCTTCCGGTAAAACCTCCTGACGGTCAGGTACAGGCATTTCTATATCAATCTCATCTTCAGGTTTTACTATATAGTTTGATTTCACAAGTTCACCATTCACAGTTACATTTCCAAGATTAATCATTTTTTGAACTTTTGTTCGCGAAGCATTTTCAATAAAATTTGTAATGTATTTATCAATTCTCAGTCTCGCTTTCACANNCTTGTAAAGTTTTTCCATCAAAAATTTTTCTGAATAATATAAAGTTAAGTTTAAACGGTCAAATTACAATATTTACCAATGTTAATAAATTGTAAAATATGTAACTTTTTACGGTTAAAAACGAATACATAAATAATTAAAAAATTAACAATGAAAATTTTAAAAATTTTAACATTAGTCCTTGCGATACCGATTTTTATGGGTATTTCGGGAATAGTGAATGCTGAAACACCAACAGCAATTATAAAAACTGAATCCGTAAAGGATTTAAATAACCAGTTAGTAAGCGAAATAAAACTAAAACTTACAACTCCTTTATTAAATTTCAGAAGTAAAGATTTAAAAGGTGATGTAAAAGTTACAGTTAAAGTTGCTGAAAACGGTAAACTTGTATTTTCAAACGTAAGAGGTGTTAATAAAAATGCAATCTCAAATATTGAGAAACAACTTAATGAGTTGAATCTCTGGACAAGCAGAGACAGCAAAGGTGTTACATTTGATTACACAGTAAAATACAGAAACTAAAGATTATTGTTTATCCTCAAACCTCCAATTAAATCTGCAGGCATTAAAACCTGCAGATTTTTTTTTACCCCATCTAAAAAGGAACTTTTAAAGCAAAACTTAAATAAAAGTATGTATA
>DOWN01000080.1 GCA_003519545.1 Bacteroidota bacterium | reverse complement strand
ATTTATTTATATAATGTAGCATCTGAGTCAGGGCAAGTTAATGTTTTAAATGATATTTTGAGTCAAAACAATATGGATAATTCAGGTTCAGTTGTTATTTTACCTGATACTGACAAATTAATTCCCGTATTAAATTCAATCCCTGATAACTACGGGAAATTCAATATCACCATAAATTATCCTGTTTCTCTGACCTCAATTAAAGAATTTATATTTGAATATTTAGATTTAACTAATTCTATACGAGTGATTAATGATGAAATATTTTTTCCAAATAACAAACTTTTCCGCTTTTTACTTCATCCATATTTAAAATTCACTGATACAACTAAATTTTATAAATTAAAAAATGACACCGATGAAATTCATTCAGTTAGTTTAAATACGATAACATCATATATTGATAAAAATATTTCAGATCAATTGAAAGAATTTAAATCACTTGAATCTCTTTCAGAAAGTATAATAAATATATTACAGTTGATTTTTGAATCGTTAATTGAATATGAACAAAATGATATAGAGAGTTCAACTCTGATAAAAGTGATTGATAATTTAAATTATATTCAAACGATTATTAAAAATGCCGATATAACTCTTGATTTAGAATCTTATAAAATATTACTCAATGAAGTATTATCAAATGAGAGTATCTCATTAAAAGGTGACCCTTTGACGGGATTACAAATAATGGGATTGTATGAGTCCAGAGCAATTGATTTTGAAAACGTTATCATTATAAATGCAAATGAAGGAATACTTCCTCCGGCTGTAAATAATAACAGTATAATTCCCATGAACCTGAAAAGATTTTATAAGATGACACTTCCCGAAGACTTAACTAAAAACTTTGCTTATATGTTTTACAGGTTATTAATTTATGCAAAAAATTTATATTTAATTTATTCATCAGATATAAGTTCAGACTCTAAAGAGGAAAGCAGATATATAAAACAGTTGGAGTATGAATTAAAAGATTCAGGTCTTAAAAAAATTAATTTTAATTTTAATGACACAGAAAAATTAAAATCAAAAAATATTGAGATAAAGAAAGAAGGAGATGTTTTAAAAACTCTTGAATTATATAAATCAGGCGGAAAAAATTCTTTTTCAGCGAGTTCTATAAATAATTACAGAGAATGTTCACTCAGATTTTGTTTTGATTATGTTATGAGACTTAACATTCCCGAAGAATTAACTTTAGAAATTGATCCTGCAACTTTCGGCACACATATTCACAATTTGATGTTAAATATTTATAACGAAAAATCAGGAAAGACAGTTGACAAGAATTTTATTCAGAATAAAATAAATGAGTTAGATAAAATAATAAATAATTTTTTAGAAAGTGAATACGCTAATAATGATATATATAAAGGAAAATTTATATTACAGAAAAAAATGTTGTATGATTATTGCAATTTAATCTTAAAAACCGATTATGACTATGCTCCTTTTAAAATTTTACATTTAGAGAAATCTTTTAAAACAGAATTTTTTGTTAATGATGAAATAGGAAGCGTGAATTTAAAAGCAAAAATAGACAGAATAGATGAAAAAAACGGAATGATAAGAATTCTGGATTATAAAACCGGTGAAATTAAATTTTGTAATGCAGATAAATATGAAAAATTATTTGATACTAATGAACACAACGCTCAGTTTCAGTTATATTTATATGCATTAATTTTTAATAATTCGATAACTAATTTAAAACCGGAGAATTTAATAACCGGGGCTTATTCTTTACGTTCAGGTGATAATGGAATCTTCCTTGCAGATGAATCGTATAATGATAATGAAATGAAAGTGAGATTTGAGAATTATTTACGTGAAAAATTTGTTGAGATATATGATGTAACAAAACCATTTGTCAAAACTGAAAAGAAAGAAAACTGCAAATATTGCAATTATATTGATAACTGTTTAAGAAATTCTTCACTTGATGAAAACTAAAAATGAAAACTGAAAAAATAATATTATTTGATGGTGTTTGCAATTTATGCAATTCAGCAATTAATTTCGTAATAGATCACGATAAGAATAACGTTTTTAAATTTGGTTCATTACAATCATCTGAAGGTCAATTTTATTTGAAAAAATTCGGATTAAATTCCTTGAATTTTGACTCTTTCGTATTGATTGATGGAGATAAATATTACACAAAATCTACTGCCGCTTTAAGGGTTGCTAATGATCTTCCCGGTTTATATAAATTATTATATGGTTTTATTATCGTCCCAACATTTATTAGAGATGCCGTTTATAATTTTGTTTCAAAATACAGATATAAAATATTCGGTAAATCGGATTCTTGCAGGATGCCTACCCCTGAGTTAAAATCAAAATTTTTAAATTAATTCAACTACTTAATTTTCTTATATAAATAAATTTGCAAAAATATTTTTAACCCATTTTTTGTAAGTTTAATGAACTTTTTATATTAAGTATATTGTAAAATGTCAAAAAAGCAAAAATATATTGTTACTTCTGCATTAACCTATGCAAACGGAGATACACATCTTGGACATATAGCGGGCTCAATTTTGCCCGGTGATATATTTGCAAGGTATCTCAGATTAAAAGGTGAAGATGTTATTTATATATGCGGTTCAGATGAATATGGAACTGCAATTGAGATGGCTGCTATAAAAGAAAATCTTACACCAAAAGAAGTTATAGATAAATATCACACCGCTAATAAAAAGGCGTATGAAGATTTATTAATGTCTTTTGATATTTATTCAAGAGCTTCAAACGAAATCCATAAAGAAACTGCCCGGGAATTTTTTCTAAATTTATATAATAAAAATATTTTTTACCCTGTAACCGAAAATCAGTTATTTTCAATTACTTTAGATAAATTTCTTGCCGATAGATTTGTTGAAGGAACATGCCCTATTTGCGGATATGAAGAAGCAAGAGGTGATCAATGTGAAAACTGCGGAAACAGTCTTAATCCTCTTGAACTTATAAATCCAAAAGCAAAACCGACAGGAGATACTCCTATTGTCAAACAAACGACAAATTTATATTTTCCACTATCTCAATTTAAAGATAAACTTCAGTATTGGATTGACGGCAAAAATAATTGGAAACAAAATGTTTTGAATTATTGCAAAGGTCTTTATAAAACCGGATTAATTGACAGGTCAATTACGAGAGATTTAAAATGGGGTATACCCGTACCGGTTGAAGAATATAAGGATAAAGTAATTTATGTTTGGATTGAAGCACCTGTGGGATATATTTCAGCAACAAAAGATTTATTTATTCAAAAAGGTTCACCGGATAAATGGGAAGATTACTGGAAAGACAAAAACACAAAACTTGTCCATTTTCTTGGGAAAGATAACATTATTTTTCATGCCGTAATTTTTCCTGCTATGCTAATGGCTAATGAAGGATTTGTTTTGCCTGATAATATACCTGCGAATGAATTTTTAAATATTAACGGTGGAAAATTTTCAAAAAGCAAAGGCGTCGGCTGGACTGTCAACGAAGTCTTAAAAATTTTTGATCCTGATGTTATCAGATATGCAATTGCATCAAGTCTTCCTGAAAATAAAGACAGTGAATTTTCATTTGATGATTTTACAATAAAAAATAATTCTGAACTTTCAGATATTCTCGGGAATTATATTAACAGGGTTTTAGTATTTGCTAAAACTAAATTTGATAATAAAATCCCGGATAGAATTGAAGGAGAAGAAAGTTTATTTCTTGATACTGTAAAACTATACAAAGACAGATTATCAAATCTTTTTGATAATTATAAATTCAGAGAAGCAGTTGTTCAGGCAATGAATATCGCAAGAGATGCCAATAAATATTTTAATGACTCAGAACCCTGGAAGTTATATAAAACTGATAAAATTAAATGTGGACATATTATTAATGATTGTTTACAGGTTTGTTACTCACTGGCAATTGCACTCTCACCTTTTATTCCGAATGCTTCCGAAAAAATTATTAATATGCTGAATACAAATAGAGATAATTTTAAATGGGATAGAATAGGTGAAATAAATCTGGAAGCAGGTGCTACATTGAATGATAATATTATTTTATTTCCTAAACTTGAAAGCGTTTCCGAAAGTAATTCTGAAACGGGAGATGATAAATCAAAATCAGAAGAAAATATTTTAAACGTTTTAGATATAAATGATTTTAAGAAAATCGAACTGAGAGTCGGTAAAATTATTTCTGCTGAAAAAATAGAAAAAAGTAAAAAACTATTAAGACTGAAAGTTAAAATCGGAGATAAAACTAGACAGATCGTTTCCGGAATTTCAGAATATTATTCACCTGAGGAATTAATTAATAAAAAAATTGTAGTAGTGAATAATCTGAAACCTTCTAAATTAATGGGAAATCTCTCTGAAGGTATGTTACTCGCCGCTAAGTTTGAAAATAAATTAAAAATTATTACCGTTGATGGTGATATAGAAGACGGATCTGAGGTTAACTGATTGATTTTTAAATTTAAAAATTTTGAATATGATTTGACCTCGAGAACTTTTTTGATGGGCATTTTGAATATTACTCCTGATTCATTTTCTGACGGAGGAAAATATTATTCAAAAGGATTAAATATAGAAAAAGTTATAAGTGATGCAATAAAAATGGAGTCTGATGGTGCAGATTTTATTGATGTGGGAGGTGAATCAACAAGACCGGGTTCGGATAAAATAACAGTTGAAGAAGAATTGCAACGTGTTATTCCCGTTATTGAAGCCATTTCGAAAGTTATAAAAATTCCTATTTCCATAGATACTTATAAATCAGAAGTAGCCCGAGAAGCGTTAAAAACGGGAGCAGAAATTGTTAATGACATAAGCGGTTTCAAGTTTGATAAAAATATGCCGGGAGTAGTTTCTGAATTTAATGCAACCTGCGTGCTTATGCATATAAAGGGAACACCAAAAAATATGCAATCAAATCCGGAATATGAAAATATACTGACTGAAGTTTTTGAATATCTCTCGGAAAGCATTAACTTAGCGAAAAGAGAAGGCATTAATCAAATTATCACTGACCCCGGAATTGGTTTTGGAAAAAATCTTGAACATAATTTATCATTATTAAAAAATATAGGATTGTTTAGAAAATTAAACTATCCTGTTTTATTAGGAATATCAAACAAAAGTTTTATTGATAAAATATTACCGACACCTGTGGATCAGAGATTATCTGCAACCATTGCAGCAAATACTATCGGTATTATGAAAGGTGCAAATATAATAAGAGTTCACGATGTAAAAGAAAATTACAGAGCAATGAAATTAACAGATGAAATAAAATTTAAAACAGTATGAGTAAAAAACAGCCGGTTGAAAAAATTAATTTTGATGAATATGCAGATGTATATGTGAAAGTTATGGAAGAGGATTTAAAATTTTTTGGAGAAGAAAATTCTTACTTTGCCGAGTATAAAGTAAAAATCTTAAAAGAAATGCTTGATGAAAAACCTGTCAACCTTCTCGAATATGGTTGTGGAATTGGTCGTAACATAAGATTTTTTAAAACATATTTTCCGGATTCAAATATAGAAGGGTGTGATATTTCCGATAAAAGTTTAAAGATTGCAAGAGAAGAAAATCCTGAAATAAAATTTTCATTAATTAATGATGATTTTATAAACTCAAATGTAAATAAATATGATGTGATATTTATTTCGTGTGTATTTCACCATATCGCACC
>DOWN01000076.1 GCA_003519545.1 Bacteroidota bacterium | reverse complement strand
TGCTAAAATAAACAATATAAATTTATCTGAAATAGTTGAAAATTATTTAAATTCAATTGTCGATAAAAATTTTAATAAATATGATATTGAAATATCACCGTTTATTAAAAGTTTAACTACGGGAAAAAAACTAAATAAAAATATTAACTATAAAAGTGAATATCATAAGTATATTTCAAAAAAATATAACTAAAATCAAATACTCCGCTTTACATTTAATTTCAAATTTTGATTGGTTAAATTTGTATATATGAGAAGAAAAAATAATAAAATTGGTATAATAGGATTTCCTATGGATTTAGGGGCTGATAGAAGAGGAGTTGATATGGGTCCTTCTGCTATCAGATATGCTAACCTTGAAAAAAAACTTGAAAGTTTAGGTTACAAAGTTACTGACTTTGGTGATATTGATGTGGAAATAATGGAAACTCAAAAAGCCAGAAATTCCAAACTTAAATACCTTCCTGAAATTGTAAGAACAAGTAAAGTACTTGCCAAAAAAGTTGAATCAATTCTTAACAGAAAATATTTCCCTCTTATTATCGGTGGTGATCATGCGACCGCGATTGGAAGTATTGCAGGCATTTCTGCATATTGCAAAAAAAATAAAAAAACTTTAGGTGTTATATGGATTGATGCTCATGCGGATATGAATACACCCGAAACAACTCCGAGTGGAAATATTCACGGAATGCCACTTGCAGTTTCTCTCGGACTTGGCGAACAGAAGTTAGTTAAAATGGGTGGATTTGCACCTAAAGTAAAAATTGAAAATGTCGCATTAATCGGTATCCGTGATGTTGATTATCTTGAATCTAAAACTATTAAGAAATTACGTCCGCAGATTTATACCATGACAGATGTTGATAAATTCGGAATGCCACATATAGTTTCAAAAGTTTTAAATGATTTTAAAGAAAGAGTTGATTTTCTACATATAAGTTTCGATTTGGATGGTATTGATCCCGATTATGTTCAAGGTGTCGGAACTCCGGTTCCGGGTGGCTTGACTTACCGAGAATCGCAGTTATTAATGGAAATGATTTCTGATAGCGGTATGATGAGTTCTCTTGAAATGCTTGAAGTAAATCCTATTCTTGACGTAAAAAATAGAACTGCTGAGTTAGCAACTGAATTAATTGCTTCGGCTTTAGGTAAAAATACTTTATTTGAATAAATATTTTCCCTCTCATAATAATATGAGAGGGATATATTAAAACTCTAACTTCTGTTTTAGTTTTTCCAGTTTGTTAATCGTCTCTTCCCTTTTTTCTTTTTCTTTTTCCACGACTTCCTCAGATGCCTTTTCTAAAAATCTCTCATTAGTCAATTTTTTATTTATATTATCCAGATACTTTTCTAAATTTTCAATTTCTTTCTGAATTTTTTCATTCTGTTTAGCAAAATCAATTAATCCTTCAAGTATTAAAAATATTTCCAAATCTTTATGAACAGAACTTGCGGAATTTTTTGTAACTTCATCAACATCATCTTCAATTTTGAACTCACTTACATTACATAATTTTTTAATGTAATCTTCAAATTCATTGATTAGAAATTTTACATCTTCATCTTCAGTAAGAAATACTATTTCACAAGATGTATTAAAACTAATTCCATTCTCGGCTTTTAAATTTCTTATTGAAGTAACAACTTCTTTTAAAAATTCAAATTCTTTTTCAATCTCTTCATTAATTTCATCTTTTTCAAATTCAGGAAAATCCTGTATTGAAATGCTCGAATCTTTTTCCTTCGGATTGAAAGAATGCCATAATTCTTCGGTTACAAAAGGAATAACCGGGTGAAGTGTTTTTAAAATATTTGTAAAAAGGTTAATCGCATCTTCAATTATCTTTCCTGCCGAATCTCTTTCACTTTCAATTTTTATTTTTAGAAATTCTATATACCAATCACAGAAATCTGACCAAACAAAATTATATAATTCTTTTGTGTAATCATTTAATCTGTAATTATTTAGATTTTTTGTAATTGAACTTAATACCGAATTAAATCTGCTGTAAATCCATTTATCAGACAAGTCCGGTTTATAATTATTGTAACTGTAATCATCAGATGAATTAATCTTGTTATAATTAAAAATTAAAAATCTTCCGGCATTCCAGATTTTAGTTATAAAATTTCTGCCAATTTCTGTTTTTTGTTCATTAAACAAAACATCATTTCCTAAAGGTGCAAGATAGACAAGTGTAAATCTCAATGCATCTGTACCGTATTTATCCATAACGTCAAGAGGTTCAGGTGAATTACCGAGTGATTTTGACATCTTTCTTCCCTGTTCGTCACGGATAATTGAATTAAAATATACATCGGTAAAAGGTATATCGTGCATATATTCTAATCCTGCTATGATCATTCTCGCAACCCACAGATAAATAATTTCATTTGCGGTAACAAGCAAATCCGTCGGATAATAAAATTTTAAATCTTTATTGTTTTTATTTTCTTCACCTGTCCATCCGAACACGCTGAAGGGCCAGAGCCAAGAAGAAAACCAAGTATCTAAAACATCAGGATCCTGTTCCCAGTTATTAATGTCTTTCGGAGGTTCTATATCGCAATAAATTTCTCCGCTGACTTTATGATACCATACAGGAATTCTGTGACCCCACCAAAGTTGCCGTGAAATACACCAGTCCTGAATATTATTCATCCAGTGCATATAAGTTTTCACCCATTTTTCAGGATGAAATTTTATTGCACCCGATTCAACAGCGTGAATTGCGGGTTGTGCCAATTTAGACATTGAAACAAACCACTGTTCAGACATATACGGTTCTATAACAGCATCTGATTTTTCAGAAAATGCAACATTGTGAATATATTCTTCTTCTTTAATTAAATTGCCGTATTCTTTAAGTTTTTCCACAACTTCTTTTCGTGCGGTGTAAATATCTTTTCCGGCAAACTCCAAACCATTTTCATTTAACTTTGAATCTTTTGTCAGAACATTTATTATTTCAAGATTATGTCTTTTTCCAAGTTCAAAATCATTTATATCATGTGCAGGTGTAATTTTTAATGCACCTGTTCCAAATTCAATGTCAACATAATCATCGGCAATTACAGGAATTTCTTTCCCTACCAAAGGTAAAATAACTTTCTTACCTATAAATTTTTTATACCGTTCATCTTCAGGATTTACGGCAACAGCAACATCTCCAA
>DOWN01000303.1 GCA_003519545.1 Bacteroidota bacterium | reverse complement strand
TAAATCTTGTTAGTTCTTCTTTAATGTTTATCTTTTCTGATTTAATTTCATCAGAATCAATTTTTATTTCTTTAACTACTTTTAATTCATTTTGAATAACCGGTTTTTTAACTTTTGTCCATTTTGCAAGTTTTGAATATAATTCCATTGGGTCTATTGGCTTAGATACAAAATCTGTCATACCTATTTCCAGACATTTTTCAAACGTTCCTGAAATTGCATCTGCTGTCAATGCTATCACAGGTAAATTTTTAAATTTATCAATTTCCCTGATTTTTCCGGTCGCTTCATATCCGTCCATTATCGGCATTTGTAAATCAATTAAAACTACATCATAAGGTTCTTCATCTGATGAATAAATTAATTTTTCAAGTGCCTCTTTTCCGTTTGTCGCTTCATCTATTTCTACTTTTGCATCTTCAAGTAAATCTCGTGCAACCTCACGATTAATCTTATTATCATCAACTAGTAATATATGTGCTCCTTTAAATTTATTTATTAATTCAATTGCATTTATTTCATCACCTGTATTTACTTTCTTTACCTGTTTTCCAAAGATATTAAGTATCTCATCCAGCAAACTTGAATAACTGAATGGTTTTATCAGAAAATTTTTAACTTCAGATTTATCAAGCATCTCCTGAAACTCTTCGTTATTATATGCGGTAATCATTAAAATCTCAGGTTGTTTTTTTATGTTCAGATTATTTCTAATTAATTCTATAGTTTCAAACCCGTTTATTTCTGGCATCATATAATCAATTATTAATAAATCAAACGGACATTCTGCTTCTGATTCAAGTTTACCTAATGCTTCTAATCCGTTTGTAACCATATCACAATTTATCCCGAATGATTTTAAAGAATCCTCAATAACTTCACGCGATGTTGCGTTATCATCACAAACTAAAATTTTTAATCCGGAAATTTCTTTTAAACTTTTTGATTTATCATCGTGATCTTTTTGCTCAGCAATTCCAAACTCTGCAACAAAATAAAACCTGCTGCCAATTCCGAATTCACTTTCTATTTCTATCTTTCCGTTCATCATCTTTACAAGTCTTTGACTGATTGTTAATCCTAATCCTGTTCCGCCATATTTTCTCGTTGTGGACATATCTGCCTGTGAAAATGCATTGAACAAATTTCCCATTTGTTCTTTTGTCATTCCTATTCCCGTATCTTTTACTGAAAATTCAACTTTACATTTATCTCCAGAAGTTTCTTTTAAAGAAATTTTAATTACTATTTCTCCTCTTTCAGTAAATTTAATAGAATTGCTGCAAAGATTTAATAATACTTGTTTTAATCGCAACGGATCTCCAAGAAGTATATCGGGAATTTTTTTGTCAACATCGAATATCAGTTCCAATCCCTTATTCTGTGCGGAAAGTGATATTCCTCCGGATAAATTATTCAAAACAGTATCAAGTTTGAACTCTATATTTTCAAATCTTAATTTGCCTGCTTCGATTTTTGAAAAATCAAGAATTTCGTTTATGATTTCTAATAGTGATACTGCACCGTTTTGAATTTTTAATGCATAGTCTAATTGTTTTTTATTTAAATTTGATTTTTTTAAAATATGTGAATATCCTATAATCTCATTCATTGGTGTCCTGATTTCGTGACTCATATTCGCAAGAAACTCACTCTTCGCCTTCGTCGCCGATTCTGCTTCCTGTTTTGCTTTTTCTAATTCTTTTGTTCTTTCATCCACCAATCCTTCCAAATGTTCTCTGTATTTTTCAAGTTCGTCATCAAGTAATTTTCTGTCAGTAATATCTATTCCGGAACTTAATCTTCCTGTGATATTTCCTTCATTATCTAATACAAGTGAATTATGCCAATTAAAATATTTTACTTCTCCTGATTTAGTTAATATTTTTTTATCATAAGTTTCTAAACCTTTAAGGTTGCCCATAATATTCTGTTTAAAAATATCAAAATGTTTTTCTCTGTCTTCGGGCAACAATCCAAAATCAAACCAGTTTTTTCCCATTACTTCTTTTGATGTATAACCAATTAACTCTTCTGCTTTTTTATTGAATAATATTATTTTTCCTTCACGGTCAAGTTCTATAAGTAAACTTCCGGCTGTATCAATTAAGTTTTGAAATTTATTTTTCGATTCAAGTGCATCTCTTAAGATTTGATTTCTTTCTGACCTGAAAACCCCCAATATCAAGATTGTTATTGCCTCAATAACCAAAAAAATCTGAAGTTCTATTAAAGCACCTAAATATCCTAAACTTGATGTAAAAGGTCCGTTCCCAATTGTTGTTCCGTAAGTTGCTAAACACTGAGTGATTACAAGTAATGATAATGCCGTTTTCCGTCCCGATATATAAGTAACTGAAATTATTAATGGAATAAATAAATATTCTGAAAATGAATTTAATAATGCATCGCCATCCGTAAATAAATAAATTATAACAGAATAAATTATTGTGAAAATGAAAACTAAAACCGTTAAAATTTTTTCCTTTAAAGTTAAAATTTTTGAGACTTTTGAGAATAATATTATTATAAATGGCGTATAAATTAATACACCAATCACATCTCCTGCATACCAAATTCCCCAAGTTGAGAAAACCTCTTCAGCAGGTATAAAATTAGCCAAATAAAAAATTGTAGTTCCAAATGAACTATTGATTAAACAAAAAATAAATGATAAACCTATAAATTTTAAAACCGAAGTTAATTTTGTGAGTATAGTTTCGACTATGTATAATTTTTTTAACAAATATTTGCCGACAACCGGTTGTAGCACATCAAAACAAGCGGCTAAAAAATTTATTCCGAAACTGAAAATAGTTAATTCAAACTGTCCTAATACTGCAGAGAGTCCTATAGATCCGAGATAAATACCGGGTATTATTTTTCTGTTAAATAAAATTAATGCCGCTAATGAAATTCCCGCAGGGGGCCAAACCGGGGTTATATTGCCCGGTAAGTTTGATATAATTGCACCTAAATATCCCGACAGAATATAAATCGAAATTACGGCAATATTTAAAACTACGGTATTATACTTTCTCTGGTATATCATCCGATTTTAATATTGTCAAATCATCATTTGTAAATGTTTCAAGATTTGCAAGCCTGTTCGCCTGTCTCTCTATTGATTTTTCAAATATATTTCTGACAAGTCTTCCGTTTCCAAAAGATTTATTTCTGTTGTTATATAATTCTGTAAATAATTTCGATAACTTTTCTTTTCCCGATTCCTCAAGCTCAAAATTTCCGTCTTTAGCCATTTTACTGAAAATTAATAAAAGTTCTTCAGGCTTATAATCATCAAAATAAAAATATCTGTTAAATCTTGATTTCATTCCTGGATTCGATTCTAAAAATCTGTCCATCTCATCTTTATAACCTGCAACTATCACTATAAGTTTATCTCTGTTATCCTCCATTCTCTTTAATAATGTATCTATTGCTTCCTGTCCGTAATCAGAACCGCTTCCTTCAGGTTTAAGTGTATATGCCTCATCAATGAATAAAATTCCGTCCATTGCTTCTGTAACTATTTTATCTACTTTTTCTGCTGTCTGTCCCACATATCCCGCTACCATTCCTGATCTGTCCGTTTCTATTAATCCGCCTTTCTGAAGTAATCCCATCGCTTTAAATATTTTTCCCATTAATCTGGCTACAGTTGTTTTACCTGTTCCCGGTGGTCCATAAAATACTGTATGTAATGAAATCGTAGATTTCATTAAACCTCTTTCCATTCTTTCTTTTTGTACTCTGATAAAATTAATTAAGGTCTTAACATCATTTTTCACATTCTCCATACCGATAAGTTCATTCAGTTTGAATAAAACCATTTCTAATGTCTCTTCTTCGGCATTTTCTTTTTCATCTTTTCCTGTTTTAATTTTTTTACCGTAAATTTCTTCATATATCTGCTTTAGTTTTTCCGTGTCCGATTTCATAATGCTCGTTTCTAATCCGTCTGCTCTGGTTAAGATTAATGCAAATCTGTAATATGTAGCGGCAAGTTTATTAAAAAATTCCGCATCTCTGAAATGTTTTGATAAATATATTGAATCCTGATTGCTGTATTCTTCCTGCAAAAATCCCTTGCCAAGTTGTGATAATATTTCTCTGGCTTTTATTTGATTTTCTTCAGGTAATTTTTTCCAGTTCTCAGGTTTTGTCAACCGGTTTTGATTTTTAATCATTTCGGGATTTGTTGAATAAACGTAAATTCCCGTAATTAAATTTTCTTTTGCAAGATTATCATTATAAAGCGAAAACTTTTTTGCTATATAATGTAAATCATTTATAAATACATTTCTTATTTC
>DOWN01000107.1:1204-12890 GCA_003519545.1 Bacteroidota bacterium | reverse complement strand
GATTTATTCTTCAGTTTCCCCAAAGAGTGTGGCAGAGTTACATTTATTAATTTTTACATTCACATAATCACCAATGTTATATTCTTTTCCGGAAATTAAATCACCTGAATTATCAACATAAGAATTTTTTGAAATCGCAGGTATTATAACCGATTTATTACAATCTGTCCTTCCCATCAGATTGTTTTCGGATTTTTTACTTACAGTTTCCAATAAAACTTTAATCTTTTTCCCGATTAATTTTTTATGGCTTTCATAAGACATTTCTCTCTGCAATTCGATAATTTCATCAAGTCTTCTTGTTTTAGTTTCATTTGGTATATCATCTTCCATTCTGAATGCTTTAGTATTAGGTCTTCTTGAATATGTGAACATATAAGCATAATCATACATAACTTCTTTTATAACGTTCAAAGTCATTTGATGGTCTTCTTCAGTTTCGGTAGGAAATCCTGAAATAATATCAGTAGAAAGACCGACATCCGGCATCATCTCTCTCGCTTTTAACATAACCTTCATATAATCTTCAACCGAATATTCTCTGTTCATCAATTTTAAAATCCTGTCAGATCCTGACTGAATAGGCAAATGAATATATTTACATATATTATCATATTCAGCCATTGTTTCAAGTAATTTCATATTCAAATCATATGGGTGTGAAGTTGTATATCTCACTCTCATTTCAGGAACAGCAATGGCAACGGTTTTTAATAAATCCGAAAAATCATAATTATCATATCTGTAAGAATTTACATTTTGTCCCAATAACCAAATATCTTTGACTCCTTCATCATACAATCTTTTTGCTTCATCCACAATTGATGAAAGTTTTCTGCTTCTTTCCCTTCCCCTTGTAAACGGAACCACACAATAAGTACAGAATTTATCACAACCTCTCATAATAGTAATCCATGCAGAGACGCCTTCTCTCCTTACCGGAACTATATCATCATAAGTTTCAACTTTAGAAAGTTTAACGGCAATACCTTTTTCTCCGGTTTCAAAAACTTTATCAATAAGTTCAGGCACTTTTCTGTATTCATCCGGTCCAACAATAATATCAACAATTTTTTTATTTTCAATTAAATCTTTTCTTAACCTCTCTGCCATGCAACCAAGAATACCGACTACTAAATTTGGATTTCTCCTTTTAAAATATTTCAATGCATCAAGTCTGTAAAATATTTTTTTCTCCGCATTTTCTCTTATGGAACAAGTATTCAGCAAAATCGCATCAGCATTATTTATATCGGTTGTTTCATTATATCCTGATTTACTCAATACACTCAATACAATTTCCGTATCAGAATAATTCATCTGACACCCGTAAGTTTCAATATAAACTTTTTTATCATTGCCGGATTTATTAAAACTTCCGGTCTGATTTTTTGTTTTGTTATCTAATATTAAATTATTTAAATCTATCAAAAATTATTTTGCTTTAATTTTTAAATCTTTAACTGTTAAATGATATATGTGACCTGTGCAAACAGATGACTTTAACATAATTCTCAAATTCAACTGAACATTTGATTTTGGAGAATTAATTTCAACAGAACGAGTTCCGGTTATATTTTCACCCTCTATATTTACTAAAAAAACATTATTACCTGATTCAGTATAATATATTTGAAAAGCCGCAAGATCTGCATCGGATGAATTGTTCAATTCAAATTTTAATTTCTCATATTGACTCAAATTAAAATTTCCCAAATCTCTTGTTCTTATTATTACGCCTGAACAATCTCCCCCTAAACTATCAATCAAACCGTTTATCTCAAGAATATCAGAATAAACAACTTCTTCGGGGGCTGTAATTTTATCCGCACATCCGCTGAAAAATAAAAACGAAGTTAATATGATAAAAAATAATTTCATTAAATTTTTACTTCAACTGAATTCATTAAAAAATTCTTAACTGTGAATGCAATACCTTCTGCATCAAGATGCAATTCCTGATGAAGTTCTTCAGGTTTGCCATGTTCTATAAATTTATCAGGTATTCCGTGAATTAATAAATCATTTTTATATCCTAAGTTTTCAGCATATTCAGCGACAGCACTTCCAATGCCACCGATTACAGTATTATCTTCAACAGTAATTACTTTTTTGAATTTACTAAATACGTCATTTAACAAAGCGGTATCTAATGGTTTTACAAATCTCATATTCACAACTTCAGCGTCTATACCTTCTTTAGCGAGCAATTCAGATGCTTGCATTGAATTATGAACCATATTACCAATTGCAAGTATAGCAACATCTTTACCTGATTTCACAACTTCACCTTTTCCAATTTCTAACTTTGTATAATCTTTAATCTCAACGCCTAAAGCATTTCCTCTCGGATATCTCAGAGCAATTGGACCTCTTTTATATAAAGTTGCAGTGTATAACATATCCCGTAGTTCCTGTTCATCTTTTGGTGCCATCACAACCATATTAGGAATTAATCTCAAATAAGTTAAATCAAAAGTTCCATGATGCGTTGGTCCGTCAGCCCCTACAAGTCCTCCTCTGTCAAGCACAAATACAACAGGTAATTTTTGAATTGCAACATCATGAATTATCTGGTCAAATGCTCTCTGAAGAAATGTTGAATAAATCGCGGCAACAGGAGTGAACCCTTCGGTTGCTAATCCCGCACAGAAAGTAACTCCATGCTGTTCTGCTATTCCGACATCAAAATATTTTTGAGGAAGTTCTTTTTGTAAAATGTTTAATCCTGTTCCGTCCGGCATTGCAGCGGTAACTCCGATTATTTTATCATCTTTTTTTGCCAAGTCTGTTAACGCTTCACCAAATATTTTTGTATAAGTCGGAACACTTGATTTTTTTAACTCAACACCTGTTGTTTTATCAAATGGTGTTAATGCGTGAATTTTTTGTGGATGAGCATCCGCATAAGAAGGACCTTTTCCTTTTTCTGTGACAACGTGTAGAAGAATTGGACCTGAAATTTTATTTATATCTTCAAGAATTTTTACAAGATTGACAACATTATGTCCGTTAACCGGTCCGAAATATCTGAAGCCGAGAGATTCAAACAACATACCCGGAGTTATAACACCTTTCAATCCGCCTTCAATTTTCGCCGCTACTTTTCTTATACGATCACTTGTATTTTTATCAAAAGAACCTGTCAGTTCCCAGACTTTACTTCTGAATCTGTTATATGTATCGTTAGTGAGAAGTTCATTAAAATAATTTTGAATTGCCCATACATTAGGAGCGATAGACATTTTATTATCATTCAGAATAACAACTATATCTTTTTTTAAGAGTCCAATGTTATTCATCGCTTCATAAGCCATTCCACCGGTCATTGAACCATCACCTATTACAGCAACAACTTTATAATTTCTTTTTTGAAAATCACGGGCAGCCGCAATACCTAATGCTGCGGATATTGAAGTGGTAGCATGTCCTGCACCGAAAACGTCGTATTCAGATTCATCTCTTTTTAAAAATCCGCTTATACCACCTTTTTGTCTGATGGTTTTTAATGAATCTCTTCTGCCTGTTAAAATTTTATGAATATAACCTTGATGTCCGACATCCCAAAGAATTTTATCGTCAGGAGTATTATAAACATAATGAAGTGCTAAAGTTAATTCAACAACTCCGAGAGATGCTCCAAGATGCCCTCCGATTTTGGAAATAACATCAATCAGATATTCCCTTATTTCATCTGACAAAACCCTCAGATCCATCAAATTTAATTTTTTGAGGTCGTTAGGATATTCAACATTTTTTAAAAATTTAGTATTCTGTAAGTCAAATTCTGTTGTTGACATATTAATTGTTATATTCTGAATTTATTTTTTCTATTTTTAATTCTGCTTCTTTTAGTTTTTTTCTGCAGATGTTAATTAATTTTAATCCTTCCTGATAATTCTTCATTAACTCATCTAACGAAGTTTCATCCAGTTCGGATTCAAGTTTTTGCATAATTTTTTCAAGTTTTTTATAATTGAACTCGAAACTTTCATTATCAATAGATTTAGCCATTACTTAGTTACCTCCGCATCTTTTGATCCATCTTTGAATTTAATGGTTATTTTATCAAATAAGTTCAATTTTTTTGCTGATGAAATGTATTCATCACCTTTTTTTATAATTGAATAACCACGTTTCAAATTATTTTCAGGAGAAAGATTGAAAAAGATTTTTTCAATGTAGTTTAGTTCGGTATTTAAATTATTGATTTTAGTCACCGGTAATTTTAATAATTCATCTTCAAATTCATCAAGATTTATCTTAAAATTATTCAAAGTGTCGAGGGGTTTTCTGAAAAAATAATTGTTTTGAATGTAAGTTAAATTTGAAGTTAAGTTATTGATTTTTCTTATACCTAAATTGTTAATAAGATACTGAAAACGGTTTAAGCGTTCAAGATAATCATTTTTATCCGGTAATATGATTTCCGCTGCCGCTGACGGAGTAGGTGCACGTTTATCAGCAACAAAATCTGCAATTGTGAAATCAGTTTCGTGTCCAATTGCACTCACGACCGGAACTTCGGATTTGAAAATTTCGCGGGCAAGATTTTCATTATTAAACTCCCATAAATCTTCAATAGAACCACCTCCTCTGGCGATACAAATAACATCAATTTTTAAATCCGGATTGTTTGCAGTTTTTAATGCATTGATAACTGTTTTTGCTGCACCTTCCCCTTGCATCGCAGCGGGAATTAAAATTAAATTTATTAATGGAAATCTTTTTTCGGAAACTCTTATGAAATCTTTAATAACCGCACCTGTCTCTGAAGTAATGATAGCAACATTTTTTGGAAATTGAGGTAATGGTTTTTTATGAGATTCATCAAATAAGCCTTCTGATTTTAATTTTTCTTTTAACTTTTCAAATGCTAACTGAAGATCACCTAAACCGGATTGCATCATTTCCCAAACATCAATTTGATATGTACCTCTTGCATCCCATATTGTGATTCTGCCTTTTATAATAACTTTTAAACCGTCTTTCGGCTGAAAATTTAGTTTAGTGTTTTGAGTATTCCACATCACAGCGTTGATTGAAGAAGAATCGTCTTTCAAAACGAAATACATATTTCCTTTTGGAGAATGTAATTTAAAATTTGAGATTTCACCTTCAGCGAAGACAAATTTAAATTCATATTCAACGACAGATTTTAATCTTTTGGTGAGTTCTGAAATTGAAACAGGTGTATTGTTTTCCATAATATTCAAATTATGAATATAAATTTAAAAAGCCAATATAAAATAAAAAAGCCAGTGTTTTCACACTGGCTTATATGCTCGGCGTGTAGGATTTGAACCTACATCCCGATGAATCGGGATAACAGCCGTAAAATTAATTTTCACTACTTGCTCGGCGTGTAGGATTTGAACCTACATCCCGATGAATCGGGATAACAGCCGAATTCAAGAATTATCTCTAATATATTCTTCTATTTTTTTCTTATTTTTTAATTTCTTCAATCTACGTTCTTCTTTTCCCGCTAAATATTTATTGGGAAATTCTTTAGTTAGAACTATTTTCCATGGCCTATATCTGCTTGTAAATCCTTTTTCAGTGGTGTTATGATTTATTAATCTATTTTCCGGATTTTTACTTATTCCAATGTAATATTTTCCAGAACTTTCTGAAATTAGTATGTATAAATAATGTTTCATTGTGTATAAAAAAAGCCAGTGTTTTCACACTGGCTTATATGCTCGGCGTGTAGGATTTGAACCTACAACCCTTCGGTTAACAGCCGAATGCTCCACCATTGAGCTAACGCCGAAAAACTTTTTTTTACTCATCGCTTCTCTTCGGTTAACATCCCGATGAATCGGGATCCACCATTGAGCTAACGCCGAAAATCAATAATTACAAATTTAACAAAATTTTATGTTTTATTCAATTCCAATATTTCAATTAGAATTCCTGAATCTTCGTGGCACCCAAAGAAAACCGAATGCGTCAGCACCTTCTTTAGATGTAGTTTTATGATGAATTTTATGAGTTCTGATAAGTGATTTCAAATATTTATTTTTCACGTTTCTAAATAATTTAAACCGCTGATGAACTAAAATATCATGCATTAAAAAATAACCCACTCCATACAAGGAGATTCCTATGCCTGACCACAGAAACAAATTATTTACATTAGATAAAATGAAAATAAAAATTAATCCTATGCTTGCGAAAAAAATCGCGAATATATCATTTAATTCAAAAAATCCATCTCTTCTGCTATGATGAGATTTATGAACTGACCATAAAAAACCGTGCATTACATATTTATGCGTGAACCAGGCGACAAATTCCATTACCAGAAAAGAAACTAAAAGAGTTAAAAATTCTATCATATATGTAAAATTAAAAACTAAATTTAACTTAAAAAAGTTTAAATGCGTTGGCAATATGCACAATCGTTCGAAACACTTTTAAAATACTTCACCACGAATTTTCACGAATTATACAAATTACTCTAATCATAGCCGGAATTTTAGAATGATTGGAAAAAAATAAATATTACTTTTAATCCCAAAAATGGAGATTTTTAAATCCTTAAGAGATTTAAAAAACGAAATTATTCAGGACGGATATGAGTAATTTCCGGTAATTAGCCTTTATATATACATTGAAATAAAAATTGTTATTACATAAATTTAGAAAATATGGCGAACGTAGCTCAGTTGGTAGAGCGCCAGATTGTGGCTCTGGTGGTCGCGGGTTCGAGCCCCGTCGTTCGCCCAAAATATAACTAAGGAAATCCATTCTTGAATCCCGGAACTAAAGATCAATTAAAGGAAGAGAATAATGTTCTTATTACCGATAACTTATCAGAAAATGAAGAATCATTTGATGATGAATTTGCCGGACAGGAACAGGGGAATCTGACTGAAGAAGAAATTCGTAATTTAAAAAAAGATTTTGAATCTGAGGCAATGCCTCACATTAATCTATTGCATAATTACGCTCTAAAACTTTGCGGGAATCAACTGGATGCAGATGATCTTGTTCAGGAAACTTTTCTTAGGGCTTACAGATTTTTTCATAAGTTCGAAAAAGGAACTAACTGTAAAGCATGGTTGTTTAGGATAATGAAGAATTTGTTCATTAACAAATACAGGAAGAATCAAAAAGAACCCGGTAAGGTTGATTACGAAGAAATAGAAAATTTCTACGACAACATAAGATCGGAGAGAATTGATTCAACTGATCTTCAACAAAAATTATTTTCAAATGTTCTTGAAGATGAAGTTATAATTGCATTAAACTCTCTTCAGGATGATTTTAAAACAGTTGTGATTCTTTGTGATTTGGAAGGGTTAAGTTATGAAGAAATTGCTGACTTTGTTCAATGCCCGATAGGTACCGTTCGCAGCAGGCTACACAGAGGAAGAAAATTACTTCAACAAAAACTTCTTGAATATGCAAAGTCCAGAGGTTTTGATGTTTCAAAAGCAAATGAATCATAAGCAAAATTTTTAATGAATAATAATTCAAATTATATAGAAGAAAAAATTACAGCTTACATTGACGGTAATCTTTCAAAAGACGAGTTAAATGAATTTGAAAAAATTCTCAACTCTGATATTGATATTTACAACAGATATCAGATGGAATTATCAGTTAAGAATCTTTTGAAAAGCCGCATTAAGAAACAGGAAACTCCTCAATACGTTTACCAAAATATTCAAACAGCAATTAATAAAGAGTTTGAGTCTAAACTTGCTAAAGCTAAACAATCTACCGCATTAAAAGATATTAAAGTTTCCAAACCTCAGTTAAACCAAAGAAAATATTTTTATTATTTTGCATCTGCATTCGCAGTGTTATTAATTTTGTTTGTTGCAATTAATTTTAATAAAACAGAAATCAATGTACCTCCTGATAAGGATATGGTTGAACAGTCTATTCAGATATTTGATAAAATAAATGCCGGTGATATTCAGATACAATTCAAAACAAACAATGCTACCGAACTTGAAAAATTCTTTAAAGAAAAATGTGACTATGAAGTTTTTGTTCCTGATGTAAAAGATGCTACTTTGCTCGGAGGAGTATATAACGAAATGAACGGATTAAAAGCCGTGCATTTTGTTCATCAGAAAAATAATCAGTTAATATATACTTTACAACTTAACAAAAAAGATGTTGTTGATAAAGAGAACCCGGGTATAATGCTTGCAGGACCTTTAAAAGAAGAGATACTCGAAGGGAAAAACTGGTTCCCTTGTATAAAGAAACATCCTGATAATGTAATGATATGGCAAAAGGATGATGTCGTTTGCACTTCAGTTTCTAAATTAAATAATGACGAAATCCATACAACTTTAACAAATTTTAAATAATAACAAAAATGACAAAATACTTAATCATTTTATTGGTAATTGTTTTAGCAGGTTGCAGTTCAAATAATAAAACTACATCTAACGAAAATAATAACCAAACAACAACTACGACCACTGAAACTAAGACAAACACAAATACTACTAACACTACGACAACAACTTCAAATGATGCGTTCGCAAAAATTGGTAAAGTTACTCAAGCCGCGGGAAATAAAGAAGTTCCTGAATTTACCTGGACTGAAAATGGTAAAGAATCATCATCAAGTGAATTAAAAGGAAAAGTTTTACTTGTAAATTTCTGGGCAACATGGTGCGGACCTTGTATTAAAGAGATGCCTGACTTATCAGAAATATCAAATGAATTAAAAGATAAAGATTTTAAAATGCTTGGTTTGAATGTTTTTCAACAACCGGGTGATGATTTAGGTGCTTTCCTTAAAAAAATGCCGGTATCTTACACAATAATTGACGGAAACGAAGAACTTGTAAATGCATTTGCAAAAGCAAGCGGTAATGATATGCAAGCAGTTCCTACAACATTTATTGTTGATAAAAACGGAAAAATTGTTGAAACGATTGTCGGTAGCAGAAGCAAAGCAGATTTTCTGAAAATTATTAATAAATATTTATCTTAAAATTTTTTATTTAAAACTTTGTAAAAAATTAATGCCCGTATAATTACGGGCAATTTTTTTTTATACCACTTCAATTTGAAAAAAATTTCTATTTTCGGTTCGACGGGTTCAATTGGTGTCAACACTCTTAACGTAATTGATAATCTTAATAACAATGGATTTAATGCTGAAATTGTTTATCTCTCGTCTAACTCTAACTTCGATATATTAACCGGACAGATTAATAAATATAAACCTAAAGGTGTTATTATTAATAATAAAGAAAGTTATGAAAAACTTAAATCATTAAATTTTTCAAATACAGAAATTCTTTTCGGTGAAGATGGTTTGCTTGAAGTTGCATCAAGAGATGATTATGACATATTAGTTTCTGCACTTGTCGGATTTGCCGGATTATTACCGACTATAGAGGCGATAAAAAAAGGTAAAAGAATTGCATTAGCGAATAAAGAAACACTTGTCACAGGCGGAAAAATTATAATGGACTTGATAAAAAAATCAGGTGCTGAATTATTACCAATAGACAGTGAACATTCTGCAATTCTTCAATGTATCGTCGGAGAAAATTCAAAAGAAATTTCAAAGTTAATCATTACCGCATCAGGCGGACCATTCAGAAAATTAGAAAAAAATAAATTTAAAGATGTAACAGTAGATGATGCTTTAAATCATCCGAACTGGAAAATGGGTAAAAAGATAACGATTGATTCAGCGACTCTTATGAACAAAGGGCTTGAAGTAATTGAAGCGAAATGGTTGTTTGACATTAATCCCGAAAACATAGAAGTTTTAATTCATCCACAGTCAATCATTCATTCAATGGTTGAATTTACTGACGGATCGGTAAAGTCACAAATGGGAGTTCCTGATATGAAAATTCCGATTCAATATGCGATTACATATCCGGAAAGAATACACTCAGACTTTGAAAGGATGGATTATAAAAATTTAAAAGATTTAACATTTGAAGAACCTGATTTTGATAAATTTGAATGTTTAAAACTTGCATTTGATTCGTTAGTTTCAGGAGGGACTTATCCTGTAGTTTTAAATGCTGCAAATGAAATTGCCGTTGAACTATTTTTAAATTCAAAAGTTAAATTTATAGAGATACCCGGTATCATAAAAAATAGTCTTGATAATCACAAGAATCTGACTAATTTTGAAGTATCTGACATCTTAACTATTGACAAAATTACACGTAAACAAATTTTAGACAAATTTTAATTAAATTATTTAAATGGAGTTATTTAACACAATATTTTATTTCCTGATTGTAATCGGAATACTTGTATTCGTTCACGAATTAGGACACTTCGCTGCGGCAAGACTGACAGGAATGCGGGCAGAGGTTTTCGCTTTAGGTATCGGATAC
Organism: Bacteroidota bacterium; assembly: GCA_003519545.1. GTDB lineage: Bacteria > Bacteroidota > Ignavibacteria > Tepidaquicellales > Tepidaquicellaceae > UBA9002. The sequence continues at coordinate 2,544 of DOWN01000107.1, read as the reverse complement.
AGATTATTCGGATACAATAAAGTGAATGGTTTTACTTTCGGAAAACTTCCTGATGAGATAAAACTTGAAGATAATACTGATTACAGAATATGTGCATTCCCTATCGGAGGATATGTAAAAGTAGCCGGTATGGTGGATGAAAGTATGGATAAGAATTTTATTCAATCAGAACCTAAACCTTACGAATACAGGTCAAAACCAGTATGGAAAAGGATGATTGTAATTACTGCAGGTGTTATTATGAATATCGTGCTGGCGTTTTTGATTTTTTACGCTATCACTCTCGCAAAAGGCAAAACACTTACCGAGACGACAACAGTCGGTTATGTAAGTCTAAACACTGCGGCATTTAATGCAGGTTTTCAACCCGGTGACAGAATTATTTCTATTAACAATAGTCCTGTTCAATATTGGGAAGATGTGACATCAAAAATTTATATAGATAATCTCGGAGAAAAATTAATATTCCTAATTGACAGAAAAGGTAAAAACGAAATAATTAATATTCCAAAAGAAAGTGTTGGTGATCTGACAGAGAAAAATTTTGGATTATTTCCGGATAAACTTGTTCCTGTCATCAATATGGTTGTAAGCGGTAAACCTGCAGAATCAGCCGGTTTACAGGTTAATGATGTTATAACAGAATTCAACGGAGTTAAAATTACAAACTCGCAGCAATTAATTGAAACGATAAAAGCAAACGCAAATAAAGAATCAAATATTAAATGGTTACGTGGCGGTATTGAAATGAATTCAAATATCACACCTTCCATAGATTCAACAATCGGAATCGGAATTGCAGCGAAATATGAAGGTCCTGTGAAAACGGAAAGTTATAACGTGATAAACGCTATTCCAAAAGCGGCTTATGATATGTATTATTACGGGATAGAAGTTTTCTTTACTTCAATATTTAAAATATTCAAAGGTGACATTCCTTTCAATAAAGCGATAGGCGGACCGGTAAAAATTGCACAGGTTTCTGCACAGTCAGCAGAAGGTGGAATATTCACTTTCTTAAGTTTTGTTGCATTGCTTTCAATGTCACTTGCCATAATTAACATTTTACCATTCCCTGCTCTTGACGGAGGTCATTTTGTTATGTTGGCTTATGAAGGAATTTTCAGACGTCCTGTTCCTTATAAAGTTCAGATAGTGCTTCAAAACGTAGGTTTCGCACTATTATTAGTTCTTATGTTATTTGTAATTTATAACGATATAATATCACTCTAAATATAAATGATTAATTACTAAATTGAATAATTATAACAATTTAGTGATATTATTGTTTATCCCGGAAGGGTGGGTGAGTGGCTGAAACCAACGGTTTGCTAAACCGT
>DOWN01000107.1:0-1055 GCA_003519545.1 Bacteroidota bacterium | reverse complement strand
CGGTTTGCTAAACCGTCGTAGGGTTAACACCTTACCGCGAGTTCGAATCTCGCCCCTTCCGCAAAAATTAAAAACCTTAAGGATAATTTATCTTTAAGGTTTTTTTGTAAATTCAACAGTCTCTGAGAGGTTTTGAGTAATTTAACTAACAATATTGATACAGAAAAAGATTTAATTTCTGAAATCAATAAACTTAATGAAGAAAGTTTTGAATTAAAACATTCAAATCCAAAACTCGCTTTAGAAAAGTCTCGCCTTGCTTTAGAAAATTCACAAAAAATAAATTATCAATACGGAATTGCCAAGTCTTATATAAATATCGGATGGATTAATTTAATCAACGGAGATATAGAAAGTTGTATAAGTTATTGCAAAAATGCGGTTGAAATTTACAGTGAACTCGATAATGATTCAGGCATTGCATCGGGGTATAATATTTTAAGCAATGCTTACTGCACACTGAGTCAATATAATCTCGCAATTAAATATGCATTTGAATCCGCAAAAATTTATGAATACCTGAAAAATGAAAAAGCCAGAGCGTCAGTTTTTAATAACATTGGAAATATTTATGAAGCAATTGGAAATTATAAAGATGCATTGGAATTTTATTTTAAAAGTTTAGAAATAAAAGAGAAATTTGATGATAAGAGAACTATAGCTTTTACATTGACTAACATCGGATTAGTAAATATTTCTCTCGAAGATTATGAGAAAGCGAGAAAATATTTTTATATGGCTCTCGATATTTTCAAATCAATAAAAAATTATGACAGTATTGCTAACATTCTGAATAATATTGCTATCATAAGCAGCAACGAGGGAAATCCGATTGAGGCAATAGATAAATTTTTAGAAGTTTTAAAAATCAGGCAATCTATAAATGATTTAAACGGAGAGACAGGTGTATTAATTAATCTCGCACATAATTATTTTTTGATTAAGAATTATAATAAATCAAAAGAATGTATTGATAAATGTTTTGAGAATTTAAAAAAACTTAAAAATCCGGAATTTAAATCCAGATGTCTGGTAATTTTAGCAAACATATATTC
>DOWN01000160.1 GCA_003519545.1 Bacteroidota bacterium | reverse complement strand
ACAGGATTTAAATGAATGTGAAGATTATTGTAAAAAATTCGGATTGAACAACGGTTTAATGAGGACTTATAATTTAATAGGTTATAACTATTCTTATTTAAATCAGTTTGATAACGCGACAAAGGCATTTGAAAATTCACTCAATATAGCACGAACAATCTTTGACGATAAATTTATGATTACGTTAAGTTTAAATTTATTAACAATCTATACGCTTCATCATTCATTTGATAAATCCGCAAAATTAATTCTTGAGTGCAGTAAATTATTCAAAAGTTCAAAAAATAAATTTAAGTATGCTGTTTTTTTAGAAAAAATTTCGTTATTGTTTTCAGAAATTAATGAATTTGAAAAAGCAAATGAGATAAACAATTATTTGTTATATTATTATGAAACTGAAAACAACAAATATAAAAAAGGAATAATATCATTTTATCTTGGAAATAATTATTATAAAGAAGATAAATTTGATGTTGCTCTCGGATATTACAAAGAATCTCTCTTAGCAATTTTAGATTCAGATTACACTTATAATTTATATGAAATTTATCTGAATCTCGGAATTACACTTTTCAAACTGGAGAGATCAGAAGAAGCACTTGAATATTTCAATAAGTTTCTTGATTCGAATACTGCAGAGAATAAAGAGTTAGCACTTGTCTGCTCTTATTTAGGTGAATATTATTTTTTGAAAAATTATACCGGTAAATCTAATAATTATTTTTTGAAATCCATTAATTTATTTCACGATTTATCTGTGAACTCATTTTATACTGAAGTTATAATAAAATATGTGAAATGTTTCAAAAATATTTTAACCAGAGAGGAAATTTTAGAATATCTGAATGAAGCAATGAAGTTATGTGAGAAATCAGCCGACTATAAAGTTATGCTTTTAATTTGTAAGGAGTTATCTGAATATTATGGAGAGATTGGCGAAACGGAAAATTCAAATTTTTACAATAATAAAACAAATTATTTAAATCTTCTTAAGAAAAAAAACGAAGAAAAATTTGAATTAAAAAAATCAGAATTAAAAGAAACAATTAAAAATCTGAATCTTAAACTTTTGTAAATATTTTCAAACCAATTATTCCGCTGACAATCATTAAAATAAAAAATATTCTAATCAGATCTCTTGATTCATCAAACAAAATCATTCCTAAAATTGCAGTACCGGTTGCACCAATTCCTGTCCACACCGCATAAGCAGTTCCTACAGGAAGTGTTTTTAATGAATAAGCAAGCAAAAACATACTTGCACCCAAAGTTACGACCGTAAATATACTCCATTTTAAATTTGTAAATCCTTCGGAATATTTCAGCCCGATTGCCCAACTAATTTCAAAAAGACCGGCAATAAATAAAATTAACCATGCCATATTACAATTCCCTTTTTAATGCTTCTCTTTCAATTTCCAGTTGTTTAATTCTTCTTTCTATATTATCAAGTTCTTCAGGCATAGAATCAATTTCAATTCTTAATTTAGAAGCAGCTTCATCCACCAAATCTATTGCCTTATCAGGAAGAAATCTGTCCGAGATATATCTGTCTGAAAGTTGAGCAGCGGCAACAATCGCAGCATCAGTAATCCTTACACCATGATGAACTTCATATTTTTCTTTTAACCCTCTTAATATTGAAATAGTATCTTCAACATCCGGTTGTCCGACAAATACCGGCTGAAATCTTCTCTCGAGTGCCGGATCTTTTTCAATGTATTTTCTGTATTCATCAAGTGTTGTTGCTCCGATACATCTCAGTTCCCCTCTCGCGAGTTCTGGTTTTAATAAATTTGATGCATCCATTGAACCTTGAGTGGCACCTGCACCAACTACTAAATGAAGTTCGTCAATAAATAAAATGATTTTGCCTTCAGATTCTTTAACTTCTTTTAAAACGGCTTTTAGTCTTTCCTCAAACTGACCTCTGTATTGAGCACCTGCAACTAAAGCACCCATATCAAGAGCAACAATAGCAGTATCTTTCAAATTTTCCGGAATATCTCCCTGAACAATTCTGTACGCAATTCCTTCTGCAATAGCAGTTTTACCTACGCCCGGCTCACCGATTAATACCGGATTATTTTTTGTTCTGCGTGATAAGACCTGTAAGACTCTGCGAATTTCTTCATCTCTTCCGATGACAGGATCAAGTTTTCCTTTAGCAGCGAGTTCATTAAGATTCCTTCCATATTTTTCAAGTGCCTGAAAAGTTTCTTCCGGATTTTGTTGAGTAACTCTGCCTGATCCGCGAACTTCTTTTAAAATTTTTAAAATATTATTTTTGTTGGCACCTTGATCTCTGAGATAAGCAGAAATTTGAGCCCGTTTATTTTCTGAAATTCCTATAAGTATATGTTCAACGGAAACATACTCATCTTTCATTGCTGATGCTTCTTTGAAAGCAGATTCTAATACATCATTTGTATCTCTTGAAAGAGTTATATTTGCAGAACTTCCGCCGGATATTTTAGGAAATTTATTAATTAATTCTGTAGTCTTATTAATTATAACATCTTTATTAATACCTAATTTTGAAAATATAGAAGTAACAATTCCACCGGGTTCATTTAATAAAGCCAGCAAGAGATGTTCGGGCTCAATCAGTTGATTTGAATTCTGTTCGGCTATCTCCTGTGAAGATTGAATCGCTTCCTGAGCTTTTAAAGTTAATTTATTAAAATTTATCGCCATAAATATTAATTTTTAAAAAATTAATTTTTTAATGTTGGTTTTTCAATTCAATTGGAATTATATAT
>DOWN01000354.1 GCA_003519545.1 Bacteroidota bacterium | reverse complement strand
AAGTATAATAAAAAAACCCTCTGCAAGGGGATTACAGAGGGTTTTGTGCATCGAGTTTTAATCAAAGCACAGTATGAGGAACATCGAGGGGGAAAATTATTTTATATTAAACATAGTTTCTTTCCATTTTAATTTATTTACAAAATCATCATAAAGAATTTCGTACTGACCGTTGCCTAAATCTTTGCCACCTGCTGAAACATATGGATTTTTTCCAAACTGATTGAATGGGAATGGATCATTTACTTTTATAAATTTACATTTTACTTCACCACCTTTTTCAGGTTTAATAGTTGTTTCATTATAACCGATAATTACACAGACATGTTCAGTCGGACCGTTTTTTCCGCTTGTATTAACACCAGCGACTATAGGTAATTTACCGTCAATCTGAGTTTTAACTTCTTCAAAAGTTAATTTACCTGCTTTGCTCTCGGCTGTTAATTTTATATTCCCTTTTGAAGCGAAGTTAGAATAATTTTTAATCATATCGGTCATAAATTTCATACTTGGAGCACCTACCATACTGCAAACAGCACAGTTAACATTACAGGCTCCGCCAAGCATAAATCCAATTATTCCACATTGATATACACCTCCCGGATTAACATTCGGTACGTTATAATATCTGAATACCATTTCACCGCAGGTTGCCCAACACCACATCGGAGTTAACTGAAAAATCGGGGCAATGTTTAAAGCGACCCATTTGGTTGCATCAGGTTTACATTCAGGTGCTTTATTATAAACATTGAAACTTAAAGTCTGAACACATCCACGCACGTCTGTAACTTCAAGTTCATACTCACCTTCTTCAAAATTTTTAGTATAAACTAACTGATTCCAAGTCTTTGTGTTTACATATCTGACAAAAGGATTTGGTTTCTTTTTACCATCTTCAGCAGCAGTAAATTTAAAGGTTGTATTACCGGTCACCATATTTAATAATACAACAGTAAAAGTCTCTTTTGATTTTAAAACATATTCTTCTTTTAAAGAAATACTAAACTGGGGTTTGGAGCAATCAGAAACCTTAACTGTTTTTTCAACAAAACAATTATCGTCGATTTTAATTTTTATTTTATAAGTTTCAGGTTTTAGACCGCTTATTCTATATGCTTTATTGTCATCTTCTTTAAAAATCTGATCTTGAGGGACTTTGTTTCCTTTTGAGTCTATTACTTCAACAGATTTAACTTTAGAATAAATATCAGGCATAACTAATCTTATAACACCATCATTAGCCCCATCTTGAGTTACACCGGATGAAAAGACTTTTACATCAGCGGATAAAGTTGAATTTTCAAGAATTGATGTTTTTATTTTAAAACACTTTCCGATACTTGAAGTATCAGTTACAGTTATAAAATATTCACCGGGTTCAAGGTTTGTAACTGAATCAAGTTTATAACCTTTTTTATTAAAACCGTTAGGTCCTTTATATTCAACAGTATATTTCGGAGAGTAATCTTTAAATCCCGTTAAATTTCCGATTCGTATTTTTCCTTTTTTGTCGGTAATACATTCAGGATTGGTTTTATAAACTGAAAAATCAATTTTTGAATCAGGTGATTCTATTGTGAGATCTCTTTGTGCTGTGCATCCTTTTTCATCTGTAACTGTTATTCTGTAAACCCCGGCATAAAGAGAATCAGCAACTTTTAATTCCGGTGAACTGTAAGGCATTTCACCCTGCACTGTGCCTGATTTAATATCTTTATTATCAGGGGCAATTTTTTTGATTGTATAGTTATATATTTTTTTACCTGCATCATTTTTAGGAGAGCCGCCGGATACTCTTCTGTTTATAAAATAAATTTTGCCGTCACTTGAAAAACAATATTGAAGTTTACTTGTTGAGGCACTTATATAAATTTGAGAAATTTCAATTTCTTTTGATGCAGTTTTAGACGAAACCGCGTCAGTAACCGTTACTTTATACTTTCCTCCTGTTAATCCGGTAATTTTTTTTGTGGTTTGAGGTATAACTGTTCCGTTCTTAGTCCATTTATAAGTGAAATTTCCCGATCCACCTTCCGGCATCGCTTCAAGATCAAATTCATTATCCTTACAACCTGTGGAAGTTATATCAACTTCAATATCTTCATTATTATTAGCAAAGACAAACTGAAAAACATCAGAGTTACCATTATTTTGAGTTACCGGGACGTTTTGATTATCAGTTGCCTGAACCTGCCATGCAAAGGAAATTGCCTGAGGATAAAAATCAAACGGAGGATCAGAAAGATTAAACTGATATGATGGAGTCATAACAGATTTCTGCAGAAATACAGGATTAGTAAGTATAGCATCATATTTACTTTGTCCCTGATAAACCGGAACAACTTTTAAATTATACTTAACAGGTGCACCTGAAAGTACAGGAGTCCACATAAATAGTGGAAGAGAGTTATTTTGCAAAATATCATTATCAGCAGGATTTAATAATGATACAGACTCAGGAATTAATATTTGAAAATAAGCACAGGTATTTCCCATCAGAGAAACTATCTGATTATTCTCATTAAGAATATAAACACAAAAAGTATAATCACTTTCCGGAATTGTATTAGTAGTTACAGACTGAGTTTTATATGTTTCATCTATTTCAACAGCAGGTAAAAAAATGAGTTGACCTGCAGGATAAGAAGTTGTACCGGGAGGAAAGTTAGCCGGCGGCAGACTTTCATCTTTAGTCTGTGCAGCAACAATTCCTGTTTTTGTATCAATAGTTTTCCAACCTAATCTGTAATTTGTTAAAGTTACAGGAGAAGAATTTGTAACAAGGACTTGAATAAGCCCGGGATTATTTCTCCAAGCGTCAAGATCAAACGGCATTACGGGAGGGATAATGACATTCACAGTTAAATTTTGCGCGGGAGAAACAACTGAAAATAAAAGAATTATAAAAGTTATTATTAATTTTTTCATACTTTCTCCTGATTAAAAATTATAGTTATATTGAATATTCGCCAACCATTCATTAATAGAAGGATTGAAGTTTGAGTTATACATATTTCTTATTACATAAGCGGAAACAGTTCCGAATTTATTAAGTGAATATCTGAGATTAAGTCCACCATTAAACTGATTATTTTCATCAAAAGAATTCATTATGTAAAACCCAAGATTAACAGATGCAAACAATTTATTTTCAAGAAAATTGTTAGATGCCGAAATACTTATGTTTGTAAATTTATTTCCTATATCATTCAGACGTGTGTCTGTGTAGTTTAAACTTGTATTTAAATTTAAACCGGATTTAAAAAATAAATTCCAAGTTCCGAGAATATTATGAGATCTTACATTTGTTCTGTTAAATGAAATGATATTTAAATTTTCAAGATTCTGATATGAATATAAAAAAGTTAAATTATTCATTGCACCAAAATTCATAAAATTAAATCTAGGACTGACAGAAATGTAATTTGAAATATTATCAACCCGGACTGAATCATTAGCAGGATCAGATTTCATACCGTAGTTCATAAAATTAACATCAAATCCGAATAAATTTGAAATCTGATATGAAGTGACAAGTGATGAAATAAATCTGTTAGTAGTAGCGAATTTATTGTTTCTTAAATTGTTACTTCTTATTCCGAGATTTCCTCTAATGTTCAATTTGTTGTTTAATAATTTAAATGTACCTGTCAATTTATTATCGAATAAATCATTCTGTAAATATTCATATCCGAGAGTTGTAAAACCCGGACCAATCCAGTTTCCTTCATAACCTAGAGTAACTGACCTGTCAATTTTGTAATTAAGTCCAAATTTTATGGCACCATCAAAACGTGAAGTATATTTCAGTTTTATCAGCGGTTTTAAAATATCATAAAATCCTTCTTCGGTATTATCCTGAACACGAGTATCGCTGGTATAAATTGAAGTAGCAATTTCACCATAACAATTTAAATCCTGCTCCAAATAAGGAAGCACAAAAGAAAAAGACATTACGGCATTTTCACGAGGGGAAGCAGGATAGATAATTTTACTAAGAGAAGTTTCATCATCTTTTGCTTTAAATAAATTAAAATCTATATAGGATTTATCCGAACCATAACCAAGTTTAAAAGACCAGGCATCTCTTGCAAACTTACCGTAAAATCTTGCTGAAGTATCAGGTTCAATTGACTGTTGAATTCTTCCGTAATTGAATCCGAATCTAATAGGAAGATTTACAGTTTCAATTCCACCACCAAGCATTTTAGATTCACCATAAGTGAAATCAGAAACTTTTGTATTGAAATAACCTGCATTCACTTTTAGCCATCCCCAAAAG
>DOWN01000204.1 GCA_003519545.1 Bacteroidota bacterium | reverse complement strand
GTTATATTTGTTACAGTTTTAATGCTTAACTTTAACGATCTTTTTGGTAAAAATTCCCTTAATATTTTAGGGATTTTATCCGTTACTTCCGTAGATTCAGTTGATATTATTTACGTAAATTTTTCATCCTCGGATAATAAAATTACGTATTTAGTAAAAAATTTTGATTCTTTCCCTGTTAATACGGAAATTAAAGACTATATTCTGAAAATTTCCAATAACTGCGGAAATACCGAAGATGTCTGTAAAGTAAATTTTCTTATCGGTAATTTATTTGCTGATTGCATTAATAAGTTTCTGAAAAAACACAATATTAATAAAGATTCAATAGATTTGATAGGTTCTCACGGTCAAACAATTCATCATATTCCTCAATTAAACGACATTTCAGGTTTTTCTTTTAAATCCACTTTACAGGTTGGTGATATTTCTGTTATTTCTAATTTGACAGGAATTCCTGTTGTTGGTGATTTCAGAACCGCTGATGTTGCTCTTGAGGGTGAAGGTGCTCCGCTTGCGTCTTATGTTGATTTTAAAATTTTATCTTCTGAATCTAAAAACAGAGTATTAATTAATTTAGGCGGAATTTCTAATATTTCATATATTCCCAAAAATATCTCTTTAGATGAAGATGACTCTCGGATTATTTCATTTGATTGTGGTCCGGCTAATATGCTGATTGATTTATGTATGAAATTTTTTTACGGAAAGGATTATGATGAAAATGGTGATATCGCTTCAAGCGGAAAAATCAATCCTGAACTTTTGAATTATTTAGTTTTAACAGATAAATTTCATACTCTCCCTTATCCTAAATCAACCGGCAGGGAATTGTATAATGAAATTTTTAATCTTATAATCACACATTATAAAAATTTAAAACCGGAAGATGTTATCAGAACAGTTTCTGAATTTTCTGTTCACTGTCTGAAACATAATATTGATTCTTATATTCCGGGTAATATTGATGAAATTATAATCAGCGGTGGCGGCGCAAAAAATAAATTTATTATGAAACGGTTGAATGAAGTTTTTTCGGTAGAAGGAAAAAGCGGGGTTAGAATTTTAAATGATAACGGTTTAAACTCGGAAAATAAAGAAGCATTTTTATTTGCTTTGCTTGCTTATGAATTTATCAATGGCAGAAAAGCAAACTTGCCTTCTGTTACAGGGGCTAAAAGAAAAACGATACTCGGTAAATTATCTATAGTATAAATTAATTTGAAAGAAAAAATTGTTATAGTCACAGGTGGAACGGGTGCTTTAGGCAGATATATTGTTAATAAATTTGCGGCTGAAGGAAATAAAGTTTATGTACCTGTCTTAACTATGAAAGAGTTTAATGATGTTTTTAATGATAAGAGTAATGATGACGACAACTCTGATTTCAATCTGAAAAAAATTTATGCTTTTGATTGTAACGCAACCGATAAAAATTCTGTAAAAGAATTTGTCAGTTCAGTTGCACGGAATGAAAAAGGCAAAATAGATTTTTTAGTAAATACAGTAGGCGGAATAGGTAAAGCAGCAAAAGTCAGCGAAACTGATATTGAAGATTTTGATGAATTGTTTAACTTAAATTTTAAATCAACTTTTTACTTTTCTAAAGAATGCCTCTCATATATGATTGAAAATAAATTCGGAAGAATTATTTCGATAGGGGCTTTGGCTGCTTTAGAAACTTCACCTTCGAGATTTTCTTATGGTTATGCTAAGTATGGCGTTATAAACCTTATGAATACAATCTCTGAGGAAAATAAAGAAAACAATATTTTTGCAAATACTGTAATCCCTTCCATAATTGACACTCCGGCAAACCGTGAGTGGGGAAGCGATGAAGATATTAAAAAATGGGTGACTCCTGAAGAGTTGTCTTCAATTATTTTTGATTTAACAACAGAAAAAAATAAATCAATCAGAAATTCAGTAATTCAAGTATTAAATAAATATTAAATATGAAAGTTATAGTTACAGGCGGAGCCGGTTTTCTCGGCTATCATATAGCATGCAGAATCAATGAGATTACTGATTTTAAAAATTCAGTTTTTTTTGATATCGCTCCATTTGAAAAAGATGAATACAATCCTGAAATAAAATGTATTTTCGGAGATGTCCGTGATGCAAAACAGATGGATGAAATGATGAAAGGTGCTGATGTTGTTATTCACTGTGCTGCTGCACTTCCTCTTTGGAAAAAAAGTGATATTTATGAAACAAATGTTGACGGAACAAGAATTGTTCTCGAAGCATCTCTCAAAAATAAAGTTAACCGAGTTGTTCACATTTCATCAACAGCAGTTTACGGAGTTCCTGATGTTCATCCGCTTTATGAAACACACAAAAGACACGGTGTAGGTCCTTACGGGGAAAGTAAAGTTCTCGCTGAAGAAGTTTGCGAAGAATACAGAAAAAAAGGGTTGCCAATTGCTATCCTTAGACCAAAGAGTTTTATCGGAACAGCACGTCTCGGAGTTTTTCAGATTTTATACGATTGGGTTGAGTCAGGTGTAAAAATTCCTATTATCGGAAATGGAAATAACAGGTATCAGTTGTTTGAAGTTGAGGATTTAGTATCGGCAATTTTTCTATGCTCAACTCTTCCGCTTGAAACGATCAACGATACTTTCAATGTAGGTGCTAAAGAATTTAAAACTGTTAAAGAAGATGTCGGGGCAATGCTGGAATATGCAGGGACAGGTTCAAGAATTATGCCTACTCCCGCTTCATTAGTTAAACCTGCTTTAAGGTTTTTTGAAATTTTAAATGTTTCTCCTCTTTATAAATGGATTTACGGTACTGCTGATACAGATTCTTATGTATCAATTGAAAAAGCGGAAACCAAACTCGGCTGGAAGCCACAGTATTCAAACGCTCAGGCGTTAATCCGTTCTTATCAATGGTATCTTGATAATAAACATACCATTCAACAAGGAACAGGAGTTACTCACAGAATTGCCTGGAAACAGGGCATTTTAGGATTATTTAAAAAAGTACTTTAATACAATATATGATCACAATGAAACAAAAATTCATCTTGGATATCAACCCGGCTAACGGTGAGTTGATTGAAAAGATAAAATGTTCTTCATACGGAGAAATCGCATCTGCTATTAAACTTGCAAGGAAAGCCTGGAGATTGTGGATTAACGTTCCGCTAAAAAACAGGATTGCTATGATGAAAAAAGTAGCCAAAGATTTTCTTAAAGAAAAAGAAATTCTCGGTGAAATTATCACAATGGAAATGGGTAAACCATTAAAATCTGCTATCGGTGAAGCGGAAGCTGTTGCTTATGGAATTGAAGAAGCAATTGAAATGGCAGAAGAAGCATTTGCTACTCAGGTTCTGAATTATAAAGATACAGTAACTGAAATTCACAGATCTTCAATTGGAGTTGTTGCTGTTATCACTCCTTGGAATTTTCCTGCGGCAATGGCTGAGTCTTTAATTTCACCTGCAATTTTAGGAGGTAATACTGTCGTATTTAAACCATCTGAATATACTCCTTTGACAGGAAAATATATGTATGAAGTTTTTAACAGACATTTACCAAAAGGTGCTGTTAATTTATTACAGGGTGCTGAAGAAGTTGGTGAAGTCTTAATTACTTCAGATGTTGATATGATTGCTTTTGTCGGTTCACAGGAAGTCGGTAAAAGAATTATGGAAGCATCCGCAAAAAGACTTAACAGACTTGTGCTTGAACTCGGCGGTAAAGATCCTATGATAATTCTTAAAGATGCTGATATCGAAAAAGCAGCAAAGTATGCTGTCAATGGTTCTCTCAGAAATGCTGGACAGGTTTGTGTTGCGGTTGAAAGAATTTATGTTGAAGATAAAATTGCCGATAAATTTGAAAAACAGGTTCTTGAAAATGTGAAAAAATGGAAAGTCGGACCGGGAACGGATGAATCTTCTGATATGGGACCAATCGTAAGTGAAAATCAAAGATTAAATATTTTATCACAAATTGAAGATGCCGAAAGAAAAGGTGCAAAAATTTTATGGGGCGGTAAAAAAGTTGAAGGCAAAGGTTTCTTTATGGAACCGACAGTCATCACTAACCTTGCCGATAAACATTTAATTATGCAAAAAGAAACTTTCGGACCTGTTGTTTGTATTCAAAAAGTTTCTTCTGCTGAAGAAGCAATTGAAAAAGCAAATAATACGACTTTCGGACTTGGTGCTACTGTTTGGTCTAAAAATGATGCAAAGGCAAAAGAAGTTGCAAGAAAAATTGAATCAGGTATGATTGGTATAAATCAGGGAATAGGTGGTGTTCCCCGTACTCCTTGGGTTGGTGCGAAACAGAGTGGATTTGGTTTTATCGGCTCTATTGAAGGTATGAGACAATTTACAATTCCGAAGAAAATATCTTATAAGAAAAAATAATTTATACTTTTGATTTATGAAAATTAAAAAGCGGGGCCATTATGTTCCGCTTTTTTTA